>CAZPQC010000099.1:0-13993 GCA_964588525.1 uncultured Spirochaetaceae bacterium | reverse complement strand
AGAATTGTCAGGGGAAGGTTTGTCTCTTGACTTTCCGAGGCCTTATACGTGTTATATGGAGAAAAGAAGAGATTACCTGGCTCTTCCCGCAGTGCAGCATAGAGATCCAGGGCAAAGGTGTTGATACCCCTTTCGAGTGTTTGAGAAAACGGTGAATTGTACAAAACCGAGGAGTCCGATCTAATGAATGCTCGTTTCAACCAGTCCGGGACGCTGTCTATTTAGGCTTTGAAATTGTATATGGGTTTTATCGTAGATTCGATCTCTACAGTGTCTTCAATAAGCTCTACAATCTCTTCGGCGTTTTTGTAGGCCATCGGCGATTCATCGATGGTTCTGTTGTTGATGCATGAACTGTATATCCCCTTCATAGACTCTCGGTACTCTTCAAGGGTTATAAGTTCTTTGGTTTCACTGCGTTTGAGGAGTCTGCCCGCTCCATGCGGAGCCGAGTAGTTCCACGCTTGATTTCCTCTACCTCGAGCGATAAGGCATCCGTCTCTCATATTTAGTGGAATAATTACCTTTTCATCTTCATGGGCCGAGATGGCGCCTTTCCTGACAATGTTGTCTTTGAAACTAATATAATTATGGACACTGGAAATCACCTCGCAGTCTGTCAATTTCAGATTGAAGTATCCCTCTACAATGTTTCGAGCGATCGCTTTGCGGTTCTCTTCTGCATATGCCTGCGTGATTTCCATGTCGTGCAGGTATTCTTCGCCGCCGTTTTCGACGGTCAGATACTCCATTCCGTGGTATGCCCCGGCTCCCCGAAACTCGTGTTTCATAGCCTGTTTAGCAACGTTGTGATGGTAGTTGCTTACCTGCAAGCCGAGGTTTCTACTCCCACTGTGGATAATCAACCAGATGTTTTCATCGCTATCACTATCTAATTCGATGAAATGGTTACCACCACCGAGAGTTCCTATACCTAAAATTATTCTCTGGTGCTCGTTTGGAGCAACTTTTTGTATTAGCTCCTTCAGCTCCGAGTTGCGGTTTGCGAATTGTTCTTGGATGTTCGTGTGCACGTTTCTACCAGCTGGAATATTCACCCGAATGAATGAATCAAATTTTTCCAGATCGACATTTTTCTGTCCAATTTTGTAGGCGGCAATCCCGCAGCCGATGTCGGAACCGATCACGTTTGGATTTACGTAGCTGTTGAATGTCATGGTGAATCCGACTACGGTTCCATGGCCCAGGTGGACATCCGGCATAATAGCTATGTTGCTATTGGTAAAACCGGGATTGTTTAGCATATTGTAAATTTGACTCAACGAAGCTTCGTCAATGGTGTGTGCATATATAGTTGCGGAGTTGACTTTTCCTTGAATATTCATTTCCTGCTACTTCTCTTCCCTAATGATCCTGGCAGGTCTTAGAACATGTACAGAACGAGCGTAGCCGTCTCCGTTCAAGAACAACTGAGGGCGATCGAGACCAAAGTAATGTAGGGGATTGGCCTTTGGGAAGGTATTATATGATTTTCTCGAGATAGCCCATAGCATCACGATTCCTGTCTGAGGTCCAAGTTCTATCAGCCGACACCCATGAACGCAAAGCAAAGGTACAGTAGTGACCATCCGGCGTATATGGGGACCAGGAGAACATAATCCAAAACCGGTGTGAATACGATTAGCAGTACGAAGATAAAGCTGAACTTTCTCACCTTTTCAAAACCTATTTTCATCCTGTCCGGTAACAGGCTAGAGAGAATCCAGGAACCGTCGAAGGGCGGGATGGGAAGCAGATTAAGAAAACCCAATACCAGGCTGGTAAGCAGGAATTGTTTCAGGAACGCCAGCAGGGGAGATACGACTGGCCCTAGTGGAGAATTGGCGACCGCGAACGCCGCGTACGGATCAGCGATGTTGTAGGTGATTACATCTGGTGAAATGACCCGGATCAGAAGCATGATGAAGAGGATCAGTAGAAACGCTGCCAGCGCCATCGCAAGGTTCATTCCCGACCCGGCGAAAGAGACGAAAATTGTGCCTCTTTTCTTGTCAGAATAGTTGTCCGGATTCACCGGCACCGGCTTTGCCCACCCAAACACCACCTCGGCCTGGCGGAACAGAAGAACTGCAGGCAGTATGATCGAGCCGATCAAATCCAAGTGGGCAATGGGATTCAGTGTGAGACGTCCGGCCGCTTTGGCTGTGTCGTCGCCGAAACGATGTGCCGAATAAGCGTGTGCGTATTCGTGAAACGTGAAGAGAGTAAGGAGAATCAGAATCGACCAGACGATCGTTAATACTCTCGAAGGTGAGTATAAACTTTGAGTAACCTGCAGCATCCTGTCTGCCTGATCCATGCCCGGATCGATTGCCAGTGCCTTGATGAAATACTCGGCGGCGTCGGCGTGTCTGCCATGGCTCATGTAGATCGATCCGCAGTGGTAGAAGAAACCGGCTGCAGGCGGGTCGGCTGCAATGGCCCGACTTAGATATCTCTCAGCGGTTATCGTATCGCCTGCACCGCTTCTTGCCAGGGCCATGGCCGTTAAAAACGGCCATGAATCGGTATTGGTTTCTTTTTCGTATCTGTCCAACTCCTGGGCAGCTGCGGAAAAGCGTTCCTGCTCCAGAAGGGCGACCATCGGTTCCAAAGACGGTTGTGCCTCGATGATGTAGATGTAGTCTGGGTTTTGATAAACAAAGTCTGGAGATTGCTGATTCATAGTCAATATCCATCCCGCCCCTGTTATCGCGTACAGCAGAGTGAAGAACAGCCCCAGTGCGAAGGTCAGCAGCGATTTGACGGAACTCCAGTGGTTTCTGCGGCTTGACCGCCACCCTCCTATGATTGCCAGGATATTCACAACCGGTACGAAGGAAAAAATAGCCAACAAGATCGACGGCCCTTTTTGCTTCGAAGACCGAATTTTTACGCGCCTCGCCACAGTTACCTGCTCGCCCAAAAACTCGACTCGACTTTGGTTGTAGATTGTGATTGCCCCAAAATAGAAATATACCCCCAGAAGAGCAAGCAGGCCGGCACGAAGCAGAACCATGAGCCAAAAACCAAATCCCTGGATTGACCCGCGGTACACTTCGAAGAGCATGTATTCGGCAGCAAATACCAGGCTGTAGGCAGTGCAGGTGAACAGGTATTTGCGATGGCACAATAACACCTTGAAGCCCCTGAACAACCCTTTCCACATCCTCCTGTTTTCCGAAACCGAGCTGGTACGCCAGATAATCCGTAAACAGAAGACAATCAGGCCGGTGATAGCGAGAAACAGGGGTGATCCGGATGGTGTGGTTTCATATCTTTGCTGAAAGATACTGATTCTCAGAAGGTTGAATAATATAGAAAGAATTGTGGTGAGTACGGAGATGCCCAGGAATGGGAAGAAAAAACGCCGTATATTTTCGAAAAACAATCGGGAAACGGAACTCTCTTTATCTTTGGAAATATCGTACAAGCTGCCGGTTACACCCGCGTAGACAGCAGAACCGATAATGATGCTCAACAGCATATTGAGCAGAGGTGGAATCGAGTAGAAGACAGGACTCTCATCGATCACGATGTAGATGGAACTCCACAAGAACAGTATCACCATGAGGGGGTAAGTTTTTTGAAATCGCGAGCGATCCTGCTCATCGATTATCTGCATGACTGAACTCCTTCGTTTTTTTCTACAGGATCAGTGAACGGGTTGGTAAATTATAGAGATTCGAGGGTTTCTGTTTTGAGTTTCATACACCGGGCTACGACTTCTGTCTCATGATTAAGCTCATTCACCAGGAACAGTTCGTCTTTTGTAAGCAGTCCTACATTGTCGAGGAACCGCTTGATGATGGCCTCATACTGTTCACCGCGTTTTTTGGCGAGAATCGAAAGTAGGTAAAAGTTCAACGGATGATTCGTTTCTCTATTGACTTTCTTCTTCAGCTGACTGGCTATTTTCAACAGTGTTTCCGCTTGTTCGGACTCTCCCTTGAGCATTCTTATCAACGCCACCGTATTGGTAATTCCGGGATCTATTTGCAGTTTGTACGCTCGTGCTGCATATTTTTCTGCTTCGGCCAGGTTGGTTGACATGTCGGTCAGCAAGAGGTTCCAACTTAAAAGATTTAGAATCACGGGATCCTTTTCTGCTTTCTTGTCTCGCTCTATCAATTCCCGCAGATTTTTGAGCGCCTTGTCGAATTTCAGTCGCTGAGTATATATACGAGTCAACAACAACCGCAGCTGAGAAGTTTCCGGATGCTGTTCGACCAGCCTTTCGAGATCTTGCTGCGCCGTTTCAATTTTTCCATCCAGCAGCTTCTCAATTACCTTTGTCCTATACGTACTCAGTTTGAGCTCGGCAAGTTTTTTTTGGTTCATGAAAGGCAACATTATGAGTCGCAAGCCGTCGCTCGGAACTCGTGAGTCGCCGATCCTCCATGGAAGCGGTAGAAGAGCCAGGACCAGTACATACGCGTTAGACGCCGAGAACGACCAGGCGATATCGATGCCGTTTGGAGGAAATATGGTCATATTGCCCCCGCGTATTGCGAATGTCATTCCAATGATAAGGAGATGCGCCAGTATACCACCGGAATAGATCAGAGCTAACCGCGGTTTCGTCCGTCTCCTCGGAAATTCGGATAATGACGTGCATCCGAATCGGAGTTTGTCGGTTACGAGGATTCGTACTTTCCCCAGCCGCAACAGGCGGACGTGTTTTCCGGTTCCCAACACAATAGTATTGGAACGAACGCCCACAAGTCTTGCGGATGCCACATGTCCGAGCTCGTGCAGCAGGACCACTATTGGCAGAAGTACGAGCATAAAGAGAACATTCACTGTGATGAGGACACTGATTTCCCTGTTGGGAGCAACAGCGCACAGCATGGTGACAATCGGGATCACCATTAAAATCATCAGCAGCAGTTTTTTGATGTATGCGAGGACAATACTTATCATCCTTATTTGCCTGCTTCTGTTCGCGATCTGGCGCTGTCTTTTAGTTCCACACCCAGATTGGCCATGTCGACATGCCGCCGTACACCAGGATATCAAAGACAGCATGAGTTACGCAGGCGGGTATGATGCTCTTGGACAATACCCGAAGTAACCCGCACATAATGCCTGCGAGAAATGTGAACACCACAAGAGACAGGAAATCGATCCCAATGTCGACGGGAAGAGACCTGAGCACCAGGTACTTATAGAGTGTATGTCCGCATGTTGGCAGGATGATCGCTGCGAAGACATTTATGCCGGAGAGTTTCCCCTGCAAAAATCCTCTGAACAGAAATTCTTCAGTGATACCAATAATCGGCGCGATTACTGCTATAACCGTCAAAGTTTTTGGGAGAAGAGCCATGTTTGAGATGCTTCGGCACCGAAGGGCTAACAGTATTCCCAACCCCAATCCGACTAGAGAATACACCGCAATCTTTCTTGAAAACTCGTACAGGCCTAGATACTTCGACAGTGATTGGACGTCTGATATCGACAGAGAGATTACCACCGCTGCTGCACTCAGTGTAGCCAACGCAACTATCCGTTGATCCGGTCTGCCGTGAATGAGTAATCCGAAGATGCAGATACCGGTAATCACCAACGTCGATTCAACTAGATGCCGGATCTGACTGTTTGAAATTCCCGAAATCATCTTCAAGATTTCCTTCTAACGAGGCGGATAATCAGGCTTGCCGCGGCTGTGACCGGGATCATCAACAGGATCCAACCCGAACCAAGACAACCCCCACTGTTGATGACTATCTGTGTATCGGGAAGAGATGCCTGCAGGTCCTCATATTCATCTTCATCAACCGAATCCTCATCCAAGATCAGTACTTCCAAGTCTGTCAACTGATAAAGCGGGGACAAGTCTCCGACAACTACGTCGAGGGTCAGACCTTGAATTTCAGTTAGTTGAGCAAGTGGTGAAAGGTCATCGATTTCTTCACAGCCGAGTAAGTCGACCACCTCCAGCTTCGGATGTTGTGAGAGGAATCTCGAGAATTCACTCTGATTTACATCCGGCGGGAAAGAGAACCAGCGTAAACGTGACAGATTCTGCAACTCTGACAAATCAATCGCGCCCTCGCAATAAAAGAATCCCAACCCGGTTAAATAGGCTAGCGCACGGATAGGGCTGATATCGTCGACTTCGCAACCTATGAGAAATAGATTCCTAAGCCTATTCTTGTTATTAAAGGTCTCAAGGTTGTTGATATCGATGGATTCAATAAGTGTAAGCGATCGGAGATTTCGGAGTTTGTCGAATTGAATATCCTCGGCATCATCGTCCGTATGTAAGATAAGGGTTTCAAGTTTGGGAAGCTCCTCGATGAACCGCGTATGTCCCGGTTCAAGAACGTATAGACACTCCAGTTTACTCAATCTTGAAATGGCAGCTTCGTTGAAGTCGAGTGGTCCACAGGTAATAAGCCACGACGGCTTGAATAGAGTAATAATCTCACTTTGTATTTCGACAGGATCATAGTAGATATCGCCGAGAAATAACCCGATATTGGGCCGAGCATCCGCAATTTTCTGAACAAGGTTCAAATCCAGACTGGCCTGTTTATCTTCGAAAAAAAAGAAGTGCACAGATCGCAGGTGCTGCAATGAGTGCAGGTCGCATTCCTCTATCCACTTCCAAACACCGGGATTATCATAGATGCCCAGAGAGATCAGTCGACCGTTGAGGTGCGCTTTCAAGGGATCATCAGAGTCCACTGTGATCGTGAACGAAAGCTGTTGACCGTCCCTTGGATCGTAACGGTAGTAAAACCAGACCGAGTCTTCGACTGATATGCGTAACAGGTCCCCGGCTTCGGCCATGATTGCTATGGGACTTACTGATTCTGAGCCTGCACCGAAAAACCAGTCGTATCTATTCAAATTGCTTACAGATATTGGCTGGTCACTGGAGATCGATAAAGCATAGTACCTGGGTTCTCCAAAACGCTGAATGATCCCACAGCCGAGTAGAGCGACCACAATTAAAGGCAATACAAACACGAGTCTGATTCTCATAGCCGAGTTCCCTCCTGCAGACCTTTCGTCGATCTTTGAGCTTAAAATTGAATCTGTGCTGTCCACCGAGGCCTTGGTGTGATTTCCAGCCGGTGCTTAGTCGGATCAAGCCACAGAGGTTGTCGGGTAGGATGATGACAGATCCGCGAAAGCAAACCCGCCGAAACAGAGCCGGCATCGCAAACCTGTATGTAATCAGTGCAACTGCGCTGCTTCAAAGAAAATTCTATGTGGTACTATCGGAGAATGCAAATTCACCAGTTCTGCATTGTCGATGTACTGTTTGCCCCGGAACAAAACAGCAAATCCTGTGCCATCTCCTTCAATTTCATTAACTCTATATTTAGAAGGAACTTATATTATTCGTTTCCAATATGGGTTTTACCGTAGCCTGCATACCTGGTTGCAGATATGCAATTTTTATTTGAATGAACAGTGGACACGGACTATTCCGCGTTCATCCTTCATCGAGGTTTATCCGCAAATCCCGCAGGGTGATCGAGTAGTTCTTCTTCTGCCCATCTAGAACGTAGCGCAGCAGAGCCTCGCTCCCCGCAGCTACAAGAATCAGGATCAGATTGCGGGCAAGCGGATAATCGCAGACATCCCCCTCCACCACGTCGTCGGGAACCCGGTATCCTTCGTTCCAGTGAACCTGGCCGAAATCCGCGTTCATGCCCAGGTGGAGGCAGTCCAGAGCAGCCCGAAGACAGTATTCGCTGACGAGCCGCCGAGATTCTGCGTTATCCAGGGTGTCGATCACCACATCCGCCCCGGCGAGGAACTTCTTCACCGTTCGTTCATCCAGGCGTTTGCTGTGGGTCGTGATTTCAATCCCGGTGTTTCGAAAGCAGTGGGCCTTGAGAACGTCCACCTTGAACGCTCCCACGTCCCCCTTCCCGAACAGCTGCGTGCCGGTGTTGTGCAGCTCGACGCGATCGAAATCGACAACTGTGAGCCTCCGGAACCCCTGCCGTGCCAGGTTGTCCGTCATGAGCGAGCCCAGTGCACCTGCTCCGCAGATCACGAGGTTTCTGCTTGCCAGGGCTTTAATTTGCTCCCGGCCGCGGTAGATCGCTTCGTGCAAAAACATGTCCGCCATTTTCTATTCCACCTCCGTTGCTCGTTGCGACTCCCCGATTACGAAGGCATCCGCTTCCCCGGGGGTAAGAGAATCGACGGATTGCCCCTGGTGCTCATCGCTTTCAAAGACATAACCCTTTGGGATTCTCGGCTCCCGGCCCTCGGCGATCAGGCACAGCAGTGGTTTGCCCAGCGCGCTGCACCAGGCCTGCATGGTCCGGATGTCCCGCTGGCTGGGCTGCGTTCCGACGCCGTCCGGATGGGTGTGATAGAATCCCATGACATCCCCCTCTGTTTCCTCCCTGGTCAGGGTCCAGGACCAGTCGGCCTCCACTTTGGCATGCTCTCCCTCAACGACATGGTGGAGCCTTACTCGCCAGGTTCCGGAGCCGGTGTCCCGGCTGCCGAGCAGGGTCCAGCAGCGCTCATTCATCGTGTAGCTCCGGATCACCCATCCAATAGATCCGCCCTGTGTCGTGGGCCTGCCGCAGCACGCCGACCAGACTGGCCAGATCGAAGCGGCGGTCCGTTCCGGACAGACAGATCCCCGCGGTGATCACGGACAGATCATCCCTGTTCACCGTGGAGACATGCTGGTGCCCGTCGATCTCGTAGCGGACTACGTACACACCGCCGCGTTCAGAGTAGGATCTGTACCGCGCCCCGGCGTGGTCCAGAGCTTCGCTCAGACGCAGCTCGACCCTGTCCTGCTGTTCCTCTACGGCGGTTGCGCGCAGCAAAGTGTAGGCCTTGCGCTCCTCCCGGGTTAGCCCGCGCTTGCGCAGCTGTTCGGCTTCCGGGGGCAGGCCTTGCTCACCCGCACCGTCCAGTTTTTCCCGAAGGTAGGCGGCCACGGCCGGATCGCGGCCGGGATCGCGCTGCTCGTACCAGAACAGACGGCCGTCGAAACGGCTGAAGACCGTCTCGAAGCGCTCCAGACCCTCTTCGACCAGCTCAAGCGTGACCAGACCCTCGATTCGAAACCGCCGATCTCCCGCCTGCGCCGGCAGCGAAAGCCAGTGATTCCCCCGCGGCTGCACCAGGATCAGGCGTACGGCCGGTAGCAGGGACAGGTACTCTGCAACCTGGGTCAGGCCCGCATTGCCGATGAACCTGGCCCGGCTGGTGGAAAGCGCCTGCAGGAGAGCCCAGCCTCCGAAGCCTCGCGGCAATCCATCGATCGCACGTATCCGACAAAGAACCCCGGCGATCCGCACCATGACCTGACCATGGCCGACCACCGGGGCTAAAAACTCCCTACCGACGAAATCTTTCTCGGCCGCTTCCAGCCGGTTCAGGATGTCGTCGATGCTCATGAAGCCTTCCGCTTCGGCAACGGATAGTCCAGGATCTCCGTGACCATCTCCGTCAGAGACGGGTAGGTCAGAAGCGGAATGACGTTCGGCAGTGCATAGTAGTCACCCCGGAACTCGAACACGTTCGGAGCCACGCCCAAATCGTAGCAGGCGCGTTCCAGCAAGTTTACCGCCCGTCCAATCTTCACGAAAATCAGTGACGGGTGCACGTTCATAGCTTCGGTGTAGTCCCTGTAGGCGTCCTGGAACCGCGGCGGCGTGTTTTCCTCTTCATCCGTTACCATGATGATCTGCTCCACACGTTGTTGCTTGCTTCGCATCCGTTGAATCGCAACTCCACAGGATGTTCCGCCGGCAGCCTTGATACCGGCAAGGGCCCTCTCCCATTCGGACAGGGACACGCCCTTTGCCTTCACGGTGTAAGCCGCCGTATCGAAGGCGTAGGTGTACAGTTCGGCTTCACAGATCGCGGAGATCAGAGCACCGAGTTGCTTACCGACCTCGATCGCATGCTCCATACTGCCCGACTTGTCGATGAGCAGTGCCGTGGGACGGGTGATCTTCCCCGCAGTTTTTACCTGTTGATCCGTCACCTCATCCAGGGCTTCGGCCAGATCTCCGCTTATTTCGGCGGCTTCAGCGGCTACCTTGGCCTTGTATGCCGAAACGCGTTTGTCCGTCTTGGCCTTTCCCAGCTTTCCTTCGATCAGGGATTTCAGATCCGGGTTTTCCAGGGCACCCCGGCGCTTCAGGGATCCCATGTTGTTGATTACCTCTTGAGGCGTCATCACGTCGATCAGAGCGGCCAGCACCATCGGCGACATCTCCCCGATAATCGAGGATGCCACCCGATACGGGACCTTGTAGGCGGATATTGCCCTGGCCTGTTCCTGGGGAGAGTCGGCATTGGCGATCTGCTTGACCGCAAACGCCAGGCTGTCCTCAGGCGGATTGTTGTCGAACAGGACGGCCTGCGCCCGTTCGGACGGTTGAATGTGCAGCCCGGCGTACAGACGCTTGAGAGCATTGCGGGCGGTCATGGCCGCACGGTCGAAGCTCTTTTCGTTGGCCTCCCGCTCGCGCAGGTAGTGGGTTATCTCGCTTTTCATGGACCGGGGTACGTTTCGAAACAAACCCACCCGTTCCTTTACGATCTCGACCTCCTGCTTGCGGCCCCGGCGTGGTTGGCCAGCCGGTCGTTCGCTCAACACCTCCCGGCCCTTGATGAAATCGACGACTCGGGCCACCTCATAGGGCGGTAGGCGCCGCAGCAGGGCCAGGCCGACATCCCGGTGACCCTCGAATTCAGACAGGGACAGCATGGATACAAACATCTCCTTGTGGTCCCGGATTGCACCATGGTCCGCGTACCACGCAGCCAGGTGAACGTAGAACAGAGGATCCTGTTCGATCATCGACTCGTGGACCGGATGCAGTGCGACCAGATTCCTGTGCGGGGTCGTTAAAAGGGTGTTCAGCAGTTCGGCTCGTAATTCTCGTTCAGCCATGACCCACCTCCTGAAATTTTTATATCGCAATCTCCAGTCGCTATTTGCGAGATAGATTGCGGCTCCTACTCAATAATAAAGGGTGCGTGCGAGTTTCCAAAGCTTGCGTATTCACTGAATAGCACACCGGATTTGAACCGGCGACTCCAAATTAGCAGTTTGGCGCTCTGGACCACTGAGCTAGTGCCATGTTTGTACGCTTCGGATGTCAGGGCACGCGCCCCAACAGATCCCGGGGGGTTGTGAGCCCCTGGATGTCGATTGCCGGCATTCATGGTCTACCATCGGGACCGAACAAAGGGCGTACAAGTTGAAAAAGCTGTTTTGTTGCGTATTGCTCTGTCCACTGAGCTACGGGCCGCTGGAATCGGCCCGGCCGGACTCGAACCGGCGACCCATACGTTTGATTTAACAACGTTTGTATGCTTCATCCGTCGGGGTACGCCCCGTGTTATTTCAAAATCAAGTTCGTACAAGTTGCAGAAGCAGCCAATTTGGGCGTGCCATTACGTCGGCACCTAGCGGGATTTGAACCCGATCCTTTCACAGAGGATTACCGGTTTGTACGCTTCAACGGTAGGGGTACGAACTTGTATTTTTCAAAAAACAATTCCTCCTTCGCTATTTTCTAAAAAAGGGAGCGTGCAAGTTTCCGAAGCCTGTGCTTTCGCACTGATCCACGCCGGAATTGAACCGGCAACATCCAAATCCTGAGTTTGGTGCTCTTTCCAGTTGAGCTAGTGTGTACGCTTCGGATGTCAGGGCACGCGCCCCAACAGGTCCCGGGGGGTTGTGGGCCCCCGGATGTCGATTACCGGCATCCATGGTCAACCATCAGGACCGAAGAAAGGGCGTACAAGTTGACAAAGCTTTTTTAGCGCTCTACCCACTGAGCTACGGGCCCGTGTATTGGGCCCGGCCGGATTCGAACCGGCGACCACTACCTCCGAAAGGGTTTGTATGCTTCATCCGTCGGGGTACGCCCCGTTTATTTTTGTTATTCAGCCGAACGTCGCTTCGGGACGCACAGTGATATTCCCGTTGTCGTGACGCTCGATCACGTAGGCTCGGAACTTCCGAACCGGTACGTCCAGGTAATCAGCCAGTGCTTCCCGTACATCGTTGTCGCTCGAAAGTGCTCCCAGATCCAGATCATGGCACGGAATGTCACGACTTCTGCCCTCGAAGCGAACGTGCAACATCCGATCATCCCTTCGATCAACCCTTCGTTTTGCCATCTCTCGTTTCCTCCTCAAGACAAAAAAAATCGGGCGCGGCAGAGGACTGCCACACCCGATGTAATGTATAAACATTACGGCTCGAGTCAGCACCACCTCCGCCATTGCTGCATTGATCCCGCGCGGCTGTCTGCACAGAAAAAGCCGTGTGGGATTGCGCGCAGTATTTGCGAGTAGTTCGCTGTTCTCAAATGTTTACAGCCCATCATCCTTGTTTTCCGAAAGTACCTCTACTCATTATTGCTGTCGAGCTACAAGCCCGCCGTCTTCCAAAAACGGAAATCCAGCAAATCATATAACAACAATAAAGTCAATAGGTAACAAAAAAATTCCCAAAAATTGTGTTTTGTTAGAATCAGGTCGGATCTAGTTCCCGTGCATTATTTTCTCTTGTGAATTTTTACCAACACCTCCAACAGAATGGCGTCCTGAAGGTCTATTCAAATGCCGAAGATGATTTCCTCGCCGTCGATTTCCCACCGGACCTCCATGAGGTTGGGCCAGAGGGGAGGGGAGAGTTGCTCCTCCCAAATTCGAATTTCCTCCAGCAGCTGTCGGACCGTTTCAGATTGCTCATCGGCGATGTTCCGCAACTCCCCCCGGTCCGTCTCCAGATCGTAGAGCCGGATCGTATTCTGCCTGTGGTTGACGATGAGCTTCCAGCGGTCCTGGCGCACGATGCTGGCATAGATCGACTTCCAGTGCAGGCGCTCATGTGGCGCGCCTGCCTGTCGTCCCAGGACAAAGGGTAGCAGGTCTACACCGTCGTAGATCCGGTCTTCGGGTAATGGCAATCCGGCGGCTGCGACTGCGGAGACGAACAGGTCGGTCTGGATCACTGGATCGTCCAGCCTCGTGCCTGCGGGGATGACTCCATCCCAGCGCATCAGGAAGGGTACCTTGAGACCTCCATCGAAATGCGTCATCTTGCCGCCCCGGTAGGGATCGTTGTCAGTTCCCTCCGTGTACTCAGCGCCGCCGTTGTCACTGCAGAACATGATCAACGTGTTCTCGGCGACATCCAGCTCCTCCAGGACTTCGAGGATCTCTCCGACGGCGTCGTCCAGCTGGGCTACCATCGCGCAGTACACCCGCTGGGCCGGATTCTCGATGTGGCTGAAGCGCCGGTAATACTCCTCGGTGGCCTGAAACGGTGTATGGGGAGCGCTGAAGGAGGTGTAGAGAAAAAAGGGCTCTCCACCCCGCTCGGTCACGTGGCTTCGGATGAAGTCGACCGATTCCCGGGCAATGGCGTCTGTAAGGTACTCCGTTTCCTCTATCCGCCGGCCGTTGCGGGTAATGGCGGAGGGGCCGGACCTCCCCGACCTCCAGATGTGTTTCTCCCAGAACAGATCGTGCTTGTAATTGACGATATCGGGCCTGCTCTCCTCTGCGTAGAGGGAAAAAGCTTCCATGAATCCGTACTGGTAGTCGAAGCCTCGCCGGTTGGGGTGGTGCATCTCATCGTAGCCGAGGTGCCATTTGCCGATCATCGCCGTATGGTAGCCGGTACTCTGCAGCAGCTCGCCCAGAGTGATTTCAGACGGCGGAACGCCCTGCTTGTGGGTCTCCGATCGCCGAGGAACGGAGGTTCGATACACCGGGCTCATGGCGTCGGTGTCGATGAAAGTCTGGGCGAAAAAGTAGGTGAGGCGGTTGCGCAGATAGACGTCGATCATGTGGCAGGTGAAGCCGAAGCGGTTCTGGTCTCTGCCGGTCAGCAGCGCGGCCCGGGAAGGACAGCAGATCGAGGCGGTGGCAAAGCCTTCGCTGAAAACCACTCCCCCCTCACCGATGGAATCGATGTGCGGTGTATCGATCACCTCTCCCCCGTAGAGGGATACATCCATGATTCCCA
>CAZPQC010000098.1:0-14166 GCA_964588525.1 uncultured Spirochaetaceae bacterium | reverse complement strand
ATACATCGACCTTGCGTGCAGGTCGATGCCGCAGTAGAATTGATGTTGAGATGTGTAGAATCTCATTAGGCTTCCTCCTTGCGGATGGTTTGTAGTCGCGGTAATTATACCGCACCTCCCGGGGGGAGGCCTTAAATGAGTATCATGTCGTTGGACCCGACCGCGACGAGTCTAGTGGGAACGATCTGTGGAACACTGTCGACCAAAAGTAAATGCTTGATTCGGCGCGGCAACTCAGCTTCGCGTTAGCTGCCGAACAGACTGATGGGCTGTTGGCCTGGACTTCAAGGATGCACCGACGTCATGATGATGGCACAACCGCCGGGCCACGCAGGTGACCAATAAGGCAGTGGGATGAAGCGAAAGGTGATCGAAGCACCCCGACAGTTTATTGAGCGATATATCCGCCGTGAAATGCGAGAGCGGGTAGCCCACGAATGGGAGAAGAAACCCGACAGGTTGAAATGGCGAGTATCCCATGCGTCCGCTGAAATCTTCGAGGATAGATTCAAGAGCGAGGCGCTATCCATGAACGACGAAGAAACATGCTATGTCCTGAAGGGTGTCGGTGAGATTCGGGAAATGTCATTTTCTGAGGCCAAGAAATACATCCGGGATCCCATGGGAATACTGGTTGTGACGACAGATGGTAGCAAGTTCTATGCACGAAGTGAGTACCACCATGGTATTCCCACTGAAACATATTCAAGCGGCTAGATCGACGGCCTCGATCTCGGATACTGCTCGTGAGCAGTCGGTGGATGCGAGTATCGGCAGAAGACACCTCAATCTGTATGATTGCAGTAGATAGGAGGACCCCAGAGGGTATAACCGGCGACGTAAAAAACGAAGGAATCTATCGTACCACTACACGGAAACCCAGACTATCGATTCCTGCCTCTCGGTCGCGGTGAAGCGCTGACCATCAAACGCACTGAGCTCGTATACGAGGTCAAGGTGGAGAACTCACAGCAGCGCGAGCCATAAAAAGAGGAAAATGACTGATAGCTTAAGGTGGTCCAGTGCAAGTGAAGTGTTCGTGATGTGGTTTTTGAAGGTCACCTAACGGTTGGAGATCGGAGAAAGGCAAGCTGTCACATACATCAATTCGTCGATAAGGGCAATTAACTATTTGATGTCTATCTTATATGAACAATAAAATGGGAACTTGCTTTTGCCAAACAGGTCGGTATAAGGAGCATTTTGTGTGTTTTGCCTGTCGCAAGATGTTCAAAAAAACCGCATACACCCAATTGCCAAAAGACACCCGGCCATCCACATACGAAGAATATCAACCTTTGTGCCCTCAATGTGGTCACCCAATGCACAACATGGGCAAGGAATTCAAGCCACCCAAGAATAATGATATAAAGGCATGGCATAACGCAGAAGAGCGACACTACGAGATCCAACGACAGTCATTGATATCTCCACTTTCGTGGATTCGTGACATCAGCCGCAAATAAGATAACGCTAAACTGGAGCGACAGCTGGGTGTGAGGTTTAGGTTTGAGAACCACTGGTCTATACGTGGAGTCTTCACTGAAACGCTAAGAGACACGTTTCTCTAAACGCTCAATATCGCTCTAGCGATCCCCAATTTTGCCGTCTATTACAATAATTCACTCCTGAATGGTTTACCGTTACACTACTGGAAGTGATTGCAGATTCCCCCGGCAAGGTTATAATTGACGGCAGGAGGCACAAATGAAGAATCCCACCTCGGTCGTAATGGCTTGTTTGCTCTTCATCTTGCTCAACTCGCTGTGTGCCGATGCCCAAGGGGCTCCCAAATCTAAGGAGTACTACGAAGAAAACGTGCTGTATTATGTAGGTGGTTGGACAGCGGCGTTTATGCAAGGCTCTCAAAGATATAAAATATCCATGTTCGGAGGTTCCAGGGAACTGGTTGATTTGTTATCCGAAGCTCCCCTGGCGCGACCTGAAATACGGGAGTACAAAAGGGATAACAACCTCGGCTGGGGAGTGTATTGGGGTGGGGCAGGAGTAGGCTTTGCGGGACTTGTAATGCCAGAGTTGATTTCGGACAGCGAAACTGCCACATATGTGGAAATCGGAGCGGAGCTGACCTGGCTAGTTACGGCTTTTATTGCCGCTATCCAAGTGAGTAGGAGCTATAGCCACCTGCATAAAGCGGTTTGGGAGTACAACAAATACCTCCTTTATGACAAGTAAGGATTTCTTGCTCATTTAATCACAGTTCGCGCTATCCCACCGGTTTCATATTTTGCTGCTTATTACACTAATTTAATTCTGAATGGTATACCAGATGGTGGCGTTAATATAGCAAAGAAAGGAACTAGGATGCTGCCAACCTACTCGTTGAGCGGGGTGACAGGAACCTCCATCGAACCACGGGGCTAAATCTCGTGGGAAGACTTTGTTTGCCAGGAACATCTTTCCAGATCTGTTTATGCTCATTAGTGCGGCTCTCCACACGACATCACGTCGATAGGGGTAAAAAAAAACTGTAAATAGAAAGCGCTTCCTGGGCACAGCCAAATCCTGGTATTTCTCTAAGGTTTTTCACCACAGGCCCGGCCATACCTTTACGGATCTATTGAACCACTTCCGGGTGGAGAAGGCCTGCGCGTTGATGGACGAAACAAACCTGAATATCAATCAGATCGCTTTGGACTGCGGATTCAACGACCAGAGCTACTTCACGAAAGTGTTCCGCCGCTACACCAGGACGACCCCGAAGCAATACCGCGGTAATACCGCGAAATCATTCACATAACTTGACACAGCGTTTCGCAGTCTCTATTCTGGTGCTACTTTTGCACTTCTAATACCGTGGAGGAAAATATGGCAAAACTGGATCCCACAAAAATGAAGGACTGGGAGATCGCCGAAGCTGCGGAAGAGCACATGAAGACCGTTTACCAGCTGGCCGAAGAGATACAGCTGGAAAAGATGGAGCTCCTTCCCTACGGACACCATGTGGCAAAGATCGATTACATGAGCATCTTGAATCGATTGAAGAGCAGGCCCGACGGGAAATACATTGAGGTGACCGCGATCACCCCGACTCCGCTGGGCGAAGGGAAGACCACCACCTCGATGGGACTGATCGAGGGGCTGGGCAAGATCGGCAAGAAGGTCATCGGTGCGATCCGCCAACCTTCGGGAGGTCCCACCTTCAACATCAAGGGATCGGCCGCCGGCGGCGGGTTGGCCCAGTGCATACCTCTAACTGACTTCAGCCTGGGTCTTACCGGGGATATCGATGCCATCACCAATGCCCACAACCTGGCCATGGTGGCGCTGACCAGCCGGCTCCAGCACGAGTTCAACTATGACGACGCGATGCTCAAGAAAAAGAACCTGAAACGGTTGGACATCGATCCCCGCAACGTGGCAATGGGCTGGTCCATCGATTTCTGTGCCCAGGCTCTGCGGGAGATCGTCATCGGAATCGGCGGGAAGATGGACGGCTTCATGATGAAAAGCGGCTTTCAGATCACCGTTTCCTCCGAGCTCATGGCCATCCTTGCAGTAGCCAGTGACCTGGCGGACATGCGCGAGCGCATGGGTAAGATCGTGGTCGCCTACGACAAGGCGGGCAAACCGATCACCACCGCGGATCTCGAGGTGGACGGGGCCATGACCGCCTTGATGACCAAAGCCATCAATCCCAACCTGATGCAGACCGTCGAGGGTCAACCCGTGATGGTTCACGCCGGGCCGTTCGCCAACATCGCCATCGGCCAGAGCTCGATCATCGCCGACCGGGTCGGGCTGAAGCTGGCCGATTACCACGTCACCGAGAGCGGCTTCGGGGCGGATATCGGCTTCGAGAAGTTCTGGAACCTGAAGTGCCGCTTCAGCGGCCTGAAACCGCACTGCTCGGTGATCGTGGCCACAGTGCGCGCCTTGAAGATGCACGGCGGCGGACCCAAGGTCGTGCCGGGACATCCTCTGGACAAGGCCTACACGGAAAAGAACATGGAGTTGGTCGAAAAGGGGGTGGAGAACCTCCTGGCTCACATCGAGACGGTGAAGCTGAGCGGAATTTCGCCGGTGGTGTGCATCAACCACTTTTTCACGGATACCGCCGAAGAGGTGGCGTTGATCCGGAAACGAGCCGAGGCGCACGGTGCCCGGGTTGCTGTGAGCAAGCACTGGGAGCTGGGAGGAGAAGGTGCCAGGGAGCTGGCCGAAACCGTTGTGGCGGCCTGCGAGCACGAACCGCACCTGGAGTTCCTCTACAGCGACGACACACCTCTGCGCAAGCGCGTGGAGCTGATCGCCAAGAAGGTATACGGGGCCGACGGGGTCTCCTATTCGCCGGAGGCGGAGAGCAAGGCCAAGGCGATCGAAAACGACGGGGGCCTCAGCAAGCTGGGAACCTGCATGGTGAAGACCCATCTCAGCCTGACCCACGATCCATCCGTGAAGGGATGTCCCAAAGGCTGGACCCTCCCGGTTCGCGACGTGCTGGTCTACGGCGGTGCCGGATTCGTGGTGCCGGTAGCCGGGGCGATCAAGCTGATGCCGGGTACGGCCTCGGATCCCGCCTTCCGCAACATCGACGTGAACACGAAGAACGGAAAGGTTCACGGGCTGTTCTAGGTTATCCGTGGGTTGATGAACAATGGAACATCGGGGGCTGTCCGGCAGGACAGCCCTTTTTTTGGGGATCGAGCCGGATGCTGTCCCGAACATACTCTCTTGAAGAACTGAACCAATACAAATAGTATTGGGCAAAAGTTTTCCGTGGAGGCGCACAGCTTGAACGTTCAGCCACAGCTCAGGGTCCTTTCAGACGAACAGATCCAGGAGATCAAAAAAACCGCGCTGTCCATCCTGTGGGACACCGGTGTTCAGGTCAAAGCGCCCCAGGCCCTGGAGCTGCTCGGCAAAGCCGGGGCCGTGGTGGATGAGGAGAGCATGATCTGCAGGATCCCCTCCTCCGTGGTGGAGGAGGCTCTGCGCCGGGCTCCTTCTTCCTTCACGATTTACGCCCGCAATCCCGACCACAACGTCGAAGTGTCCACCGAGGCGCTGCACATCGAACCGATGATCGGTCGTCTGAACTGCTTCGATTACCGGAGCGGGAAAACCCACCGCACCACTCTTCAGGATGTGGCGGATCTGGTCAAACTGGCCGATGCGCTTCCCTGCTACCATCTGCTTCACTCAGGGGCGATCATGCCCCAGATCGAGGGAGTTCCGATTCGGGCGACCCATGTGTACGGTTATCGGGAGTCGGTCCGCAACTCCGTCAAACCGATTAAGGCGACCTCCCGGGAGCGGATCATGGCGGAGGACTGCCTGCGCATGGTAGCGGTGATCGCGGGGGGCGAGCAAGCTTTGAGGGAAAAACCCTACACCTTCACCACGGACAATCCCGTGGCTCCCCTGCTCCATGATAAGGATCAAGTGGAAGGCGCCCTGGAGTACGCCCGTTACGGGCTTCCCATCGACGTGACTTCCGAACCCCAGGCCGGCGCGACCTCTCCGGTTACCCTGGCCGGGCTCCTGGCACAGCAGACCGCTGAGGTGATCAGCGGGATTACCATTATCCAACTCGCCAACCCGGCAAACCCGGTGTGGTACGGAACCTGCGGCTCGATCATGGACATGCGGGTGGGCCGAATCGCCATCGGCGCGGTGGAGATGGGCCTGATCAATGTGGCCAGCGCGCAGATCGCCCACTCCTACGGGATCCCCTGCCGCGGCACCGCTTCGGCCACCGACTCCAAGCTCCTGGATTTCCAGGCCGGCTATGAGAAGACCCTGGTGCTCACCATGGCCGCCCTGGGCGGGGTGAACAAGATCTTCTATCCCGGTACCATGGAGGGAGCCCTGACGGTGAGCAAGGAGGGGCTGGTGCTGGACGGTGAGATCATCGACAGCATCTACCGGGTGCTGCGGGGCGTGCAGGTGGATGAGCTGACCCTGGCCAAGGGCGTGATTCACACGGTCGGCCCCGGCGGCCATTTTCTCAAGCAGCGACATACCATGCAGTTTCTGCGGGCCGAGCACTTCCTGCCCCTTTTGGCCAGCAGGCAGACCCGGGAGCGCTGGGAGCAGGCGGGAAGCCGAAGCATGGTCGATCAGGCTCAAGGCCGGGTCGAGCAGCTGCTGGCCGAGCACACGGTTGAAGCTCTGCCTGCCTCCATGGAGGCCGAGCTGGAGCGGATCATCCGGGACGTGGAGAAGCGGGAGGCTAAATAATGGACATCGAGTTTCTCTATCTGAATCAGAGCGATATCCGGGCTACCGGGGTGAGCATGGACACGGCCCTGGAGGCGGTGGAGGACGCCTTTCGTCTCCACCACCAGGGCAAGGTAAACCTGCCCTACAAGACGGTGCTGGATCTGGGCGAACGGGAACGCGGCCGGGGCAACGCCATGCCCGCCTACGTCGGGGGGGATTACGATGTGTTCGGCATCAAGTGGATCGCCGGTTTTCCAAAGAACCCCATCGACCACGGTCTGCCCCGGGGAACCGGTCTGTTCATCCTCAACGACGCCTGGAAGGGAATACCCCTGGCCGTCATGGACTGCACCCTGCTGAGCGCCATGCGTACCGGCGCGGTCACCGGGGTGGGCGCCAAGTACCTGGCTCGTCCCGACTCGGAGAGTGTGGCCATGATCGGGGCCGGGGTGCAGGCCAGGACCCAGCTGGAGGCGCTGATGATCGTGCTTCCCGGGTTGAAAGAGGCGCGGGCCTACGACGTCCGCCGGGAAACTTCAGCAAGTTTCGCCGCTGAGATGAACCGCCGCTACGGCCCCGAAGGCTTGACCGTGCGGGCTGTGGACAGCCCGGAAGAAGCGGTGCGCCACGCCGACATCGTGGTTACGGTAACCGTGGCGGACGAGCCGATCGTCAAGGAGCGCTGGATGAAGCGGGGAAGCTTCTTCGCCGCGGTCGGGTCGTATCAGGAGGAGGAGTTCGAGGTGGTGAGCAACTCCGACAGGGTGGTGGTGGACGGCATCGACCACGTTCTGCACCGGGAAACCCCGGTGATCGCCCTGATGATCGAACAGGGAAAGATCCGGCGGGAGGATATCCTGGAGTTGGGCGCGATCGTCTGCGGCGATCAGCCGGGGCGTTCAAAACCGGAGGAGCGGATCTTTTTCAGCCCGATCGGGATGGCCATTGAGGATGTCTGCCTCTGCCAGAGAGTCTACAAGCTGGCCCGGGAAAAGGGCGTTGGCAGCACGCTGGGTTTGCTGGGGCGGGACGTTTGAAATTGAACGACCCGGGGAATCTCACAATCTGAAGGAGGGTCATAGTGGCCGCCGAAACGAATAAGGATGCGATCTTCGCCGCCATGCGGGAAGCTATCGAGAGCTACGACAGCGACGCCGCGGCGGAAACGGCGAAACGGGCCGTGGATTCCGGAATCGATCTGCTCGAAGCCGTGGAGAAGGGATTCGCCGGACCGATTCGCGAGCTCGGGGAGGCCTTCGACCGCATGGAGATTTTTCTGCCTCAACTGATGCTCGGCTCCGACGCCTTGAAAGCGGGAATGGCCGTGCTGGAGGAGGCGATTACCGCCGGAGGCGGAAAGATCCAGAGCAAGGGCGTGGTGGTAGTCGGCACGGTGGAGGGAGACATCCACGACATCGGCAAGACCGTGGTGGCTGCTTTGCTCCAGGCCAACGGCTACACCGTGCATGATCTGGGCGTGGAGGTTCCGGCATCCCGCTTCATCGAAGCTGCCGAGAGCCGGAAGGCGGACATCATCGCCATGTCGGCCCTGCTTTCCACCACCATGCTCTACCAGCGGGATGTGATCGAGCTTCTGACCAACAAGGCTTTGAGGGACAAGTACTTCACCCTGGTCGGGGGAGCCCCGGTCACCCAGGCCTGGGCCGATGAGATCGGCGCGGACGGCTATGCTCGGGGAGCCTACGAGGCTGTGCAGCTTCTGGACGGCAAGAAGGAGGCTTGGGCCGAATGAACTTCAAAGAGATCGCCAAGCGGGGAGAAACCGGACCCCTCACCGAAGCCAGCGACTTCCTCATGAAACGGGTCTCGGCAAACGTGCTCAAGCTGGAGAAGAAGTACCAGATCAGCTGGGACGGCAAAACCCTGATCAACCTGGATGACGAGATGGCCGACCGCTGCTGGCAGGCCGGCCGGGAGCTGCTGCTCTCCAGCGGGATCTTCAGCATGAACTCCAAGCGCATCATCGAGCTCGACGCGGAGGAGATCGAGGAAGCCCTGCGCTTCGCTCCGGCCGAGCTTGCCATGGGCCAGGGCAAGGATGCCGTACGCGCCTATCACCGGCAGGTCGAAGATGCCCGCAAGCCCTTCGTGTTCAGCGGGCCGTTCAACGCCGATGCCAGCGAGGAGCACTTCGTCAAGCTCAACGAGGCCTTCGCCCAGGAGCGGCTGATCGACAGCCTGCTGTTTCCCGGTTACCTGAAGAAGCTCGACGGACAGATGATCCGCCCCACCTCAGGGTTAGCCAGCCGGGCCGCCATGCTCTACGGGCAATGGTCCCGGGAGGCTGTTCGCCGGGCCGGAAGGCCGGGAATGCCCATAACCGGTCATGCGGTCATGGCCCTGAATGAGATCGCCTGCACCAACGAGCAGTGGGGCCTGCGCTCCACCGATCCCCGGGCCATGGTGCTGATCTCCGAGCTGCAGGTGGATGACGTGACCATGACCCGCCTGGCCTACTACCTGGCCTACGGCTGTCCGATTTACATGGCCTTCACTCCCCTGATCGGCGGCTACGGCGGCGGCCCGGCTGGAACGGCGATCGTGGCCGTGGCCTCGTTCATGGCCGCGGTGGTTCTGGGCGGGGAGGTGGTACACATCGGACCGCAGCACATCAAGTTCAAGCAACAGACCAACCAGCACTCCCTGTTCCTGGCCAGTCTGGCCAATCAGGCGGTGGCCCGCAACTCGAGGATCATCGCCACCACCAGCCACACTACCTCAGGGAGGCCGGGGAGCGAGCAGTACGCCCGCGAGTTCTCCGCCCTGGCCCTGAGCGCGGTGACCAGCGGCAGCAACGTGACCGGACCCCGCCCGGCTGAACCCCTGGGCTTCAACAACGTCAGCCCCCTGATGGCCAGGCTGTTCGCCGAGGTATCCCACGCAGCCGCGGGCATGAAGCGGGGCGAGGCGGCGGCGATCGTGGCCAAACTCTACCAGACCTACAAGGACAAGATCGATCTGGAGCAGGCTCCCAAGGGTCAGGCCTTCGAGGAGCTCTACGACCTACAGACCCTACGCCCGACCGCCGAGCACCAGGCACTCTACGACAGGCTCAAGGAGGAGCTCACCGGGCTTGGGGTTCCGCTCTAACTGCAGCTGCCATTTTCCAACCGTGGAAACCCCCTACCTGTAGTAGCGCAGGTAGGCGGCAAGAAGGGGATCGGAAAGCCGATAGCCCGGTTCGATCTTTTCTACCACCCCCCGGTCCATCAGCCGAGTGACGATCTGGCCGACTGCCCTGGCGCTCAAGGAAACGCCGGCCAGGAATTGCTTGGACTGGGGATGGGCCACCACCTGCTCCTTGGCCAGGATTGCCAAGACCCTTGCCTCGGTTGACGAAAATTGCCCCAAGTACGTTTCATAGCGGCTCCCACGGTTCTCCAACAGTGCCATGAGGGACGCCGCGATTGCCTCTTTCTCGATCGCCTGGCCGGTATGGAGATCCATAATCTGCTGGCATAGGCGGTTCACCGCTTCAGGAACCCGCTGCATCAGCTCCTGCAGGTATCGGGCGTTCTCATAGGAAATCGTCAGACCTCTCTGCCGGAATCGATCCTGGATATAGATGTGAAACTCGTCGTAGGCAATCGCAGCAAACTCCACGTCGGTACCCCAGCCGTTGAGCGGCGCCTCCGGATTGGCAAACAGCGAAGAGAGGAGATGTCGCTTCGAGCCGAGAACGATGATCGGTGCCGAAGCGATCTCTTCGAAGCAGGAGCGAAAGATCCCCGGAGCTTCCTCTACGCGGGCTATATCCTGAAATTCGTCCAGAACGATCAATCCGGGAAGCTCCTCTACTAAACGTCCCAGGTGAGCGAAAATCGAGCGAATCGTCTGTGCCGCGGGATCTTCGGTGATTCGCAGGGAGAGGCTCGGGCTGCTCGTCAGGGGATCGATCGAGAGCTCGGGCCTCAGCGCCGACAGGAAGTGCCTGGCGTTTTCCAGCAGATTTTTTACGGGAAAGGATTCTGCAAAGGAGTGCTCGAAGGCGGTTCGAAGTCGTAGCGTTAGAGATTCCAGGCTGCGCACGGACAGAAGATCCGCGAAAAACACGAAGCAGCGCTTGTTCCGCTTCCGAAATTCCTCGATGACTACATTTTTAATCAGCGAAGTCTTACCGTAGTTTCGTGGAGCATAAACTACGACCTTTGCTCCTCGCTGCACCAATCGGCGGAGGGCTTCCTGCTCCTTATTCAGGTTGCAGATGTTTTCACGGTCGACCAAGCGATCGAAGACAAATCGTTTCATGTTTTTCCGAAGGACATCGCGACCACGGGCTGCGATATTGTTAGTATCATACTTAAAGTATAATACTTTTTATCCCAGCCGTACACGGTTGAATTAAAAAAATGGTTGCAGTGCTTCTTCCGGACAAGCGGGGATCCGAACTGTGGAGTTTGTTCTGCAGGCAGCTCGCCGGGATTCCGGCTTCGGTTTTCACCCGGTAGAGAACAGGCGATCCCCGTCAATCTGGATCTTGCCGGCGCTGAGCCACATCCGCTGGAAGGGATCTAGGTTCAAGCTGAGCGTGCCGTCCTCGGCCCGGGCGACTTCCCTATGAGCAATGTTGTCGTACAGCATACTCCCCGTTAGCGAGCCGGCGGCCCGCCCGGCCGCCCCGGCATCCACAACAACCGACTGCCGCTCTCCTCTTACGTTGACCAGGACCAGGGTGTGATCATCGGCACAGGAGCAGTGCACCAGTGCCACGGCTTCGGGCGCGCTCTGTTCCAGCGGCGCCAGCACTTCCGCCTCACTGCCGCGGAAGTGCAGAGCCGGGTCGCTGTCCACCAGGGCGATCAGGTCGTTGATGCCCCGGGTGATCCGGTGCTCGAAGGTATCGGGGTCGCTGATCAGGGAAGCGAGACGTTCGAAATCCGAGCGAGTGCGCTTCAGATCCCTCAGCTCCCCGGTTCGGGCGAGACGCTGGTGATCGTTGGGCAGTGCGATCAAATCGTTGAAGTAGATCGACTTCACATTGCGCCCCATCAGGGCGAAGGCCAGGGTGTAGAAGGAGAGGTAGCGCCGGATCTCCAGTGCCTCGTCTTCGAGAGGCAGCAGGGAATCCCGGGTGGAGCAGCACAGCTCGTAGGGCTCCCGGCCCTCGGGGGTCGACTTGTACTTGATCTTGCCTCCATTCGCCTCGACCACCCGGGCCAGCGCATCCCGCTCCGAAGAGGTCAGCAGATCCATGCTGCCCCGAACGGATTTGCCGTCGTGGCTCTCCGCCAGGCTGAAGCGGATGCTGGTCCTGGGGATGTCGTAGCGATCGATCAGATCGAAGATCCGGGGCAGGGCCGACACCCGCCCTGAGTTGAACACCTGGGGCAGGATGCTGGCCAGGTGAAAATCGTACATCATGGGCGGTGGTGCCTCCGGATCGGCCAGCTGCCTCAGCACGGCGCTGAGCTGATCGTTGACCTCGAGATTGGGGACGATCCGCGGGGAAACCGCATCCATCGACAGGTAGAGGATCTTCATCAGGTGGGTTACCTCGGGCAGACCGAAGCAGCCGGTCTTCCACTTCTTGAAGGCGTAGTTGGCCGCATCCAGGCGCAGCAGGTTGATGTCCATGGACAGGTACCAGGAGAAATCCTCGGCCAGCATCTTCAGCCCTTCGAAGGTTGCGGTGTTCAGATCCACCTGAACGTGGCTGAAGGTGGTGAGGGCACGGATCTCAGAGCCGAAGACCTCCCGGTCGTGCTTCTCGTACAACCCGGCTAAAGCCGGGTCGAGCCCGATGGACTCGAGCAGATCGGCCCGGCTGCTGATCTCCGGCTTGAAGATGTAGGGCTCATGCCGGACCTCTTGAGTCTCGGAGAGGGTGAACAGGGTTTGCGGATCGATCTTCGTGTGCTCAGATAGATAGTTGCGGAAGCGCAGTATGTGCTGATAATCCTCCTCAATGAGCATCTGGTCATTGCAGACCTTGTTGAACACAAACAGCATCCCCAATACCTCTCGTGGGGGTACCGCCTCCCCCAGCCGCCTCTCCATCTCTGCAAACCGCTCCTCAACACTCATGGCTGCGATCCGGGGTTCCTCTGGTCGGCGCCTGAAGATCGTGAACAGGGGAAAAGGTCTTGGCCGGAACACCCGGGCGAAATCCCCGTCGGCGAGGTGCTGCCGGTACTCCGCCTCGGAAAACACGAAGAAGCACTCCCCCGCCTCATCATCGCCTTCCAGGTACGCCTGAAAGCGGGGATTGCGTATATCCACGTGGTTGAGCACGAAATCGGCCATGGAGAAGCGCCTCTGCATCAGGGCGGAGAACTGATCATTGCTGCCGAAGCGGTCGTGGATTCGGTTTCGCACAACCTGGGCGAAGTAGCCGTCGTTGAAGCGTTCCTCCACCACCACGCAAGCGGGAAGCATATGGATGCCGTTGATGGCCGGAAAGAAGCGGGTAAGAAATTCTTCCAGCGTGGTCAACGTGGATTCATCCGGACGCTGGATGCTGTCCGGATAGGCGATGACCAGGGTGTTCTGCTCCAGGCGGGAAAGGGGATCCCCGGGAAGATAGGCCAGGTCTTTTTCTTTTGCAGCCGGATCTTTGCGCTTCCACACCTCTTCGAGCACGGCGATCCAATAGGCCCCGGTCCTCTCGGCCAGATCGCCGTATTCCTGCACCGGAAAGATCGATGCGAAGCGCTTCAGGATTTCCTCGAAATTTTCTGCAGCCAGGGGCTGCCAGCTCTGAGCTTCCGACATAGGCCCTCCACAAATGCCGTCTACCGGCGTGGCATCACACTCCCAGTTTCCGGCGCATTTCCTCTTTCAACTCCCCGTCTCCGTCTACCGTATCCAGGACCCGCTTCCAGGAGGCGTTAAAGGCCGGATACTCCTCGGCCAGCTTCGCCCTCTGCCGGGCCATCTCCATCATCTGCTCCGGATCGGGGAAAAAGCGCTCATCCGCATCCGGCGGACGCATGATCTGCAGCGCTTCCAGGGCCTGAGCCTCCAGGTCGTCCTCGAGAAACTCACCCGGGTAGACGCCGAAATCCTCAGGCCCCAGAGGGTGCAGATCGGCGTGTTGGCGGGAGATCCGGATCTTTTGGCGCTGGTAAACGAAACGCAGCACATCCCGCTGCAGCTTGGCGTAGGGGAAGGTGGTCAGCGGATCTCCGGCGGAAGCTTTGGGCGGCAGGTGGGTAACGGCAAGGTCCCTGTCCAAGTACCAGGAAAAACCGAGCAGCCGGGAGTTCATCAAGTAATCGATGTCCTCCCCCCGGGTTATCCCCGGATCGAAGGCGACGCTGCGGAACAGATCCGGAGGGAAAACCATGTTGCCCCCAAGAGCCAGCGGTGTTTCCACCAAACCCTCCTCCGCGGCGAAACAGGCATCGAACTGCCGGTTAATCAGAACGGCCTTGCGCACGAACTTGTTTTCTGAGGCAGCTTCCTCAGGACGGACCTTCAGCCGATAGTCCCCGGACGAATCCAGGTAGAGACCGGCCAAACCGCTTCCTGCGGCTCCGCGGCGCTCGAGCTCCCCCATAGAGTGAACGGCTCTCTCCAGAAAGTCCGCCGGTACGGTCTCGTCATCGTCAACGGCCACGATCAGCTCGCTGTCCAGCAGGACCGATGCCAGGATCTGGCAGTTGCGGACCTGGGCATAAGCCTCCAGGCTGACCAGGCCCGGATCCAATCCCTCCCGCTCCAGAGTCCCCCGAACGCGCTTTAGGTCTGAGGGGCCGAATTGACAGATCGGATAGATTGCCCTGTACGGTTCGATCAGCCGCTCCACCCTCCTCTCGACCTCCGAGGCGAGTCGAGGATGTACCGGGGCGGTGATCAGCAGCACCTGGAAGCTGTGGGTGCGAAGAGCCGCGAGGCTCTCCAGACAGCGCTCGATTGTACCGCTCTCATCGACGGGGGTGGGGTGATCGAAGATCGCATCCTCTGGTCTTCCGGCATGCCCCCGGGCCCGACACCAGTAAGTGGGAATGACGATGGTTA
>CAZPQC010000097.1:0-14225 GCA_964588525.1 uncultured Spirochaetaceae bacterium | reverse complement strand
GGAAGAGCTTGGTGCGATCCTCCTGAGGATTTTTGAAAAAATGCTCCGCCGTTCCGGTTTCCACGATCTGTCCTTCATCCATGAAGATCACCCAATCGCTGACCTCCCGGGCGAAGCCCATCTCGTGGGTCACCACCACCATGGTCATCCCCTCGGTGGCCAGGTTCTTCATGACATCGAGCACCTCATTGATCATCTCCGGATCCAGGGCGCTGGTGGGCTCATCGAACAGCATCACCTTGGGCATCATGGCCAGGGCTCGAGCGATGGCCACCCTCTGCTGCTGGCCCCCCGACAGCTGGGCCGGGTAGTTGCCCGACTTCTCTGCTATCCCGACCTTGTTCAGCAATTCCATGCTGAGCTTGGTCGCCTCTTTCTGACTCTTCTTGCGTACACGGATCTGGGCCAGATTCACGTTTTCCAGGGCGGTGAGGTGGGGGAAGAGGTTGAAGGATTGAAACACCATGCCCACCTCTTTGCGGATCTCGAGGCGGTTCTTCCTGTTGTCGTCTAGTGGGATGTTGTCCACGACGATGGTGCCGCTGTCCGCTTCCTCCAGACCGTTTAGGCAGCGAAGCAACGTGGATTTGCCCGATCCCGAAGGCCCCATGATCACCACCACTTCCCGGCGCCGAATCTTGGTAGAGAAATCCTTCACGGCCTGGACACCCCCGGGGAATGTCTTGCTGACATTGTCGATCGTGATGATATGTTCACCCAGTTCTTTTTCGATCATACAGCTTTCTATTGCATCAGGTCAGGATTTTAAATCGTTTCTCCATTAGGTTTACAATGGTTGACAGGGGTACCGTAATAGCCAGATAAATAAGGGCAGTCGTAAACCAGATCTCAAAGGTAAGAAAGGTATCAGCAGCAACGATTTGTGCCCGTAAGGCAAGATCACCAAGGGCGACGACACTGACTAGGGCCGAGTTCTTAATCAGAGTGATAACCTGACTGGTCAGGGGAGGCAAGATCCGCCGAATGGCCTGGGGGAGGATTACGTCCCTGTAGGTATGGAAGGTGCTCAATCCCAAACTATGAGCTGCTTCCCACTGTCCCTTATGTAAAGATACAATACCGGCCCTGAATATCTCTGACAGATAGGCACCCTGGAAAAGGCTTAAAGCCAACATCGCAGAAGTGAAGCGTCCGAATCCCAAGATAGGGCCGATAACGAAATATACAAGATAGATTTGCACGATAAGAGGAGTGTTTCTAATGATCTCTAGATACACTCTGGACAAGATTCTGCCCATGAATGAGCCCGATAACCTGACAAAAGCGGTCAACAAACCAATCAGCAGCGACAAAACAAGGCTGAAGCCGGATATCCTCAGAGTAAACAGCAGACCCTGGATCAACGCACCTGCGACGAGGCGTCCGTCCTCGACTCTGAAGAGATACCGAGGAACCCTGTACCACTGCCAGTTATACCCGACTCTGGAAGTACTAATTGTAATGAACCAGATAATCGCAGCGATAACAAGCAGAAACTGAAGAATATCACGCCACGGTGAACGAAAAATAAATACTTTTTGCTTCAGCCAGGGAATTATGGACAATTATGGTTTATATCCTTTGAGTAAATCGTTCTTGGTGTTTTTCAATTTGGATTTCAACCCCCCTATAGCTACAATTGGATTTATTATTTGCGGGTGATGCAGAAATCCGTTATACGCATTACCAAGATTACGGATGCAAACATCAATCTTGTTATTCTCAGATAGTTGTCGCCGAATTATATGCTCTTCCTTCATAACCTTGCAAGCACTATTTCCGTACAGAATTCCAAATAATGAGAAAAATGGGTGCACATCTATTTCTGCTATATTTTAGAAAGAGTAAAAGAAATCAAGTCCACCGCGATCTCTTGATCGTTGTCTCTTTTAATGATCCGTAGAGATACTCGCGATAATATGGGAGTATTAGTAATCAGTTCAGGAAAAGCTGGTTTCCCATTAATTCGTCGTTCTCACCAGGTGGAATACTTGATCGTCGAACTCAGGTATTCCCTATTGAACGATCGGGTGATTGGATTCTATAATACAGAGGTCATCACGGAGGAACCGAACATCAAATGCACCTGGTGGTCATAGGAAATGGAGCGGCGGGTTTGAGTGCTCTCAACCGCTTCCGAGCTATCGATACAGACTCACAGCTGACCCTGATCTCCGCGGAATCGGGAACCGCCTACTCCAGGGTGCTGCTGCCCTATTATCTGCGCCGAAAGATCCCCTACGAAAACCTCTTTATCCGCCGGCCTGAGGATTATGAAAAGCTGGGCGTTAGACCTGAGTTCGGGATGCGGGTGAGCCGGGTGCACCCCGAAACCCACAGCCTTACCCTGGAAGACGGCAGGTCCATCGGTTTTGATCGTCTGCTGATCGCCACCGGGTCCCGGCCCTTCCTTCCCCCGGTCGAAGGTCTGGCCGGAACGAACGTCTGCCACCTGTGGACGCTCCGCGACACCGAGCAACTCGACACCCTGTTTCAACCCGGACGGCGAGCGTTGGTTCTTGGATCGGGATTCATCGCACTGCAGGCTGCCTGGGCAGCCCAGCAGCGGGACTTGAACGTTACGGTCTACGAGCTGCTGCCGCGGATCATGCCCACGATCCTCGATGAGCGCGGAGCGGCGCTCCTTCAGCAGAGAGTCGAAGAGCACGGAGTCGAGGTCCGGACCGCTATCCACACCGAACGGGTAGATCGATCGAAAACAGGGGTGCTGACGGTGCACGCCAAAAACCACCCTCCCCTGGAAGTCGATCTGATCATTGTCGGAGCCGGGGTGCGGCCGAATATCGAGTTCCTGGCGGGCAGCCCGATCCGGACCGATCGGGGCATCTTGATCGACGAGTACATGCAGACGAACGTACCGGGCATCTATGCAGCCGGAGACGTTGCCCGGGGACCGACCTCCTTCGGTGAAACCCATCAGACCCACGCCCTCTGGCCGACCGCGGTGGAGCACGGAAAGATTGCGGGAGAGAACCTGACCGGGCGACACGTCCCCTACCAGGGAAGTCTCAACATGAATGTAACCGAGATGTTCGGCATCACCGTGGCCTCCATGGGAAAGTTCATTGAAGAGCGGGGCCACAGCTCTCACCCCGTCGAAAACGGCCCCTCCCACTATCTCAAGATCGTGCTGCGCGAGGGGGTGCCCGTAGGAGCGGTGGCTCTGGGCGGAGCCGAGGATGCGGTGATCTTGGGTCGACTGCGACCCTGGGTCCGCAACCGGCGCAGGCTGCCGGACGTAGAGGGTTTTCTGAAGGGCCGGTACCTCCTGCCCCGGCAGGTGGCTTGAAATGATTCTGCGGACCCCTCGGCCGTGACACTGTCCCCGGACAAGCTTTCCCGGGACAGCAAGAAGCGAGAAAGGATGGACGAATGCGCATCGTTGCCGTAGACCCCACCTCCTGCGTTGCCTGCAGGAACTGTGAATACGCCTGTGCGTTCAAACAGACGGGCGATTTCGACACAAAGGCCTCCAACATCCGGGTCAACTTCTATCCGGAGGAGCGGGTCTGCATCCCCTGGACCTGCGTCCACTGCGGCGAGGGCTGGTGCATGGAGATCTGTCCGGCCGGGGCGATCCTGCGCAATCCCGAAACCGGAGCCGTGGAGATCGACGCCAAACGCTGCGCCGGCTGCAAGATGTGCCTGCTGGCCTGTCCAACCGGGAGCATACACTTCGACAAGGTCGAGTTGGTCAGCAAGAAGTGCGATCTGTGCGGAGGGGACCCTAGTTGCGTCAAGTTCTGCACCTCCGGGGCCCTCCAATTCGTGGAGGAAGATGAGGCCTACAGCTTCCGCCGTGAGAGTCTGGATGCCAAGCTGATACGCCTGTTCGGCCTGACCAAGAGAGGGAGCTGAAGAACCATGCCTGAAAGACAAACCGTTCAAACCCTCTGCCGCATGTGCGACGATCGCTGCGCCATCAACGTGTATCTGGAAGACGGCAAGATCGTCGATATCGACGGCTACAAAGATCATCCCTGGAACCGAGGACGCCTGTGCGTGAAGGCCCGGGCCGCGGTGGATATGGTCTATCATCCCGAGCGGCTCCTCAAACCCCTCAAGAAGACCAAAAAGGGCTTCGAAGAAATCCCGCTGGAACAGGCTCTGGACGAGATCGCCGAACGCCTTTCAACCGTCAAGGAGAAATACGGCGCTCGTTCAGTCAGCATCTGGAAGGGGGAGGCGATCGGCTTCGCCCAGGAGGAGGAGATGGCCCGCCGCTTCGTTCACGCCCTGGGCAGCCCTAACTACTTCTCCAACGACTCGATGTGCTACAACGGCCGCTACTTCGGTTATCGTCTGGTGGAAGGCTCCTGGCCGGTGCCGGATTATGAGAGCTCCCGCTGCGTCGTGCTCTGGGGAGCCAACCCTCCCCATGCCCATCCCAACATGACCCAGATGATCATGCGGGCCCGCAAGGCCGGCGCCAAACTGGTAGTGGTAGACCCGCGCATGTCGGCGATCGCCCGCCAGGCGGATCTACACGCCGCCTTGAAGCCGGGAACCGACGGCGCTTTGGCCTTGGGCCTGATCCAACAGCTGATCGAAACTCAGATGTTCGATCGGGAGTTCGTGGAAAACTATACAGTCGGGTTCGACGAGCTGGCCGGGTATGCAAAGGCCTTTTCACCGGAAGCGGTGGAAGGTGAGACCGGTGTGCCCGCTGCGCTGGTCCGGGAGATAGCCCGAACCATGGCCGGGGCCGCTCCCCGGGTTACGGTGTATGTGGGCAATGGACCGGAACATCACGAGAACGGCATCAACAACATCCGGGCCGTAGCCTGTCTGGATGCGATCCTCGGAGCCCTGGATCGGGAAGGGGGAAATCGTCTGGTAGACGGTTTCCAGGGAGCACACCTCACCCTGTACGACGAGATCCCTCTCGAGCACCTCGGTCCGATCGGGGCGGACCGTTTCCCCGTCCTCTACGGCTTCCGCCAGGAATGTCACACCATGACCGGCATGGACACGATCTTGAGTGGCAAACCCTATCCGCTCAGGGCCATGATTCTCACCGCGGCCAATCCGGCCATGACCAATCCCAACACCCTGAAGGTGCGCAAGGCTCTGGAATCTCTGGATCTGTTCGTTGTGCGGGATCTGTTCATGACCGAAACCACCGAGCTGGCGGACTACGTGCTGCCCGCAGCTTCCTTCCTCGAACGGGTGGAGCTACACACCCACGCCAAGTATCAGACAGTGACCATGACCCGTAAAATCCTGGAATACCCGGATGTTCAGGATGAGTATCAGTTCTGGCACGATCTGTCCCACAGATTGGGATTCGGCAAGTACTTTCCCTGGAAGGACGAGACCGAGCTGACCAGCTGGATTCTCGAATCTGCGGACCTCAGCCTGGAGCAGGCCGCGGCCCATCCGGAAGGCATCGAGTACGCGCCGATACGCTATGAGAGGTGGAAGAGCGAAACCCTGGGCACGCCATCGGGAAAGGTGGAGTTCCGCTCCCAATACCTCGAAGATCTCGGCTACCCCGCACTCCCGGAGTACAAGCCTCCCGCCTACCTGGATGCGCCCGATCCCGATTATCCCTACGTATTGATCACCGGCGCCCGTAAGCTGCTCTACTACCACAGCCGCTTTCGCAACATCAAGCGCTTCCGCACCGCAATCCCGGGACCGGAGGCGGAGCTGCATCCCCGGGACGCCGCCGCCCTCGGTGTAGCGGACGGGGAGGAGATCCGCATCACCTCCCGCATCGGCAGTCTCGAGGTTCCGGTCAAGATCATGTCCAAATCCGAGATCCTCCCCGGCACCCTCCAGCTGACCCACGGCTGGAAAGAGGCCAATGCGAATCTCCTGACCCATGACGACCGCTTCGATCCGATCAGCGGCTTCCCCCTGATGAAGGCTGTGGAGGTGCGGCTGGAGAAAGTGGAGAAGGTTTGATCCGGAGGCGCGCCCTGATAGAAACAAATTGACAGCAGACCTGGAATTTGCGTACTTTTCTCGCTGAGATACAACCGAATGAAAAATCTGACAGAAGGAAGCGAAGCCAGGGGGATAATCAGCTTCGCCGTACCCATGCTGATCGGCAATGTCTTTCAGCAGATGTACATGATGGTGGACAGCGTCGTCGTGGGCAGGGGGGTGGGCAAGGAGGCCCTGGCTGCGGTCGGCGCCTCATTCCCGATCATTTTTCTCATGGTTTCGCTGATTATCGGCATTACCATGGGCGCCAGCATCATGCTTTCCCAGTACTTCGGTGCCAGAGATACGGACAAACTGAAAAAGACGATCGACACGACGGTGATCTTCCTGTTGATTACCGCCGTATTGGCGACTGTGGCAGGACTGATCTTCAGCGGACCCATTCTGAAGGTGCTGCGCACACCGGATGCCGTCTTCCCTCTGGCCAGACAGTACCTGAACGTAATGTTTGCCGGTATGGTGTTCATGTTCGGCTACAACACGGTCAGCGCCATCCTGCGTGGCTTGGGGGATTCGAAAAATCCCCTCTATTTCCTGATCATTGCCAGCATCGTAAACATCGTTTTGGATCTTCTGTTCGTCATGGTATTTCATTGGGGCGTCGCCGGAGCCGCCTGGGCAACGGTCATCTCCCAGGGAGTTTCCCTGGTGGTTGGGGTGATCTACATGCAGCGTTCACCCTACGGCTATCTCCACGTGCATCCGAAAACGATCCGTTTCGACCGGGAGATCTTTCGGAATATGCTGAAGATCGGCCTTCCTACGGGGATCCAGCAGTCCCTGGTCTCCCTGGGCTTCATCGCCCTGACCCGCATCGTCAATCCCTTCGGTACCAATGTAATCGCCGGCTACACCGCCGCCTCACGGCTGGACTCCTTCGCCGCCATGCCGGCCATGAACCTCTCTATAGCGATGTCCACGTTTGTCGGCCAGAATATGGGGGCGCAAAAACAGGAACGAGTCCGAAAGGGTTATATCTCCACCATGCTCATGTCCGGCGTGATCTCCCTGGTCATGACGGTGATCATGATCATCTTTCGGCATGCTCTGATCGGTCTGTTTGCCAAAGATCCCGCCGTAGTGGAGATCGGAGCCGAATACCTGCTGATCGTCTCCTCGTTCTATGTCGTTTTTTCCAGCATGTTCATCACCGGGGGCGTGCTGCGGGGAGCGGGAGACACCCTGACCCAGATGGTCTTCACCCTGGTGGCGTTGTGGGTGGTGCGGATCCCGGTCTCCGCCCTGCTGTCTTCAAATCTCGGCAGCCCCGGTATCTGGTGGGGGATTCCCGCCGGTTGGGTCGTGGGTTTCACCGCCAGTTTCCTCTACTACCTCGGGGGGCGGTGGAAAAAGAAAGTGCTGATCCGCCGGCCGGCGGCAGCCTGAAGATGCTACTTGAACACTTCCGCCAAGCCAAAGGAGGCGGTGTATACGGATCCGGCTCCACTGACGTAGTTGGCCACCCGAATAGCCTCCACAATCTCTTCTTTGCTGGCGCCGTGCTCGATCGCTTGGCGGGCTAACCAGGCAACTCCCCCCGTCGCGCCGTGGGCTGCATCAAGGACCATGGCCAGCAAATACTTGGTTTTCGCACTCAGAGCTCCATCTGCAAATGCCCTTTCGCTGCTCTGTGCAACCAAATCGAAGAACTCGGGGTCTAGTTTCCTGATGGTTTCCAGGGGATGTCTATCCATTTCTACCTCCATCGTATGCGTTGCTCTTTCACTTTTTCGCTACCTAATTATACCCTCCCCGGGGAAGATTTGAAGGATCCGTTATTTCACCCTACTGCTTCGCTCGAAAGCCAGGGACTCTTTCCTCACTGGTTTCATCGATCTTCTCCCCCGGGCACCCTGTTACTCGATATCTATCTGTTGTGATATAGAGACTTTCGGATTGAAATCCAGTAGTCCTTCCCACCGTGTTTTCCCTATTGCTTACCCCTTTGAGTCTATCACCGCAGGTGATTGAGTGTCAGCAGAAAAGGCAGGATGGAACCCGCAGCAAGCAGGATCCCGTACAGCAGGAAACCGAGGGAGAAACTGGCATTGTCTCCGAGCCATCCTAGCAGCACGGGAAGGATGCCTGCGCCGAAACCGTAACCGATCGGCAAGATCAAGCTTAAGGTGATGTTCTGTAGATTACGCGGTGCTATGCGGGCGGCAGCCATGAGGATGGCGGGAAAAATACTCACGATCAACAGGGGCTGACTGAAAACCGCCACGAGCACGACTGCCCTGGATCGCGCCCAGATGGCAACGGTGGCGATGCCGGCCGACAACAAGATGGCGCTGATGACCGGTTTCGCACCAAACCTGTCTACCAGGTAGCCTGCGAACAGAAGGGCGATCAATCCGCTGATGCGGGACACACCAACTAACGTGTTGACCAAAGCCGGATCCAAACCCCTCTCGAAAACAAGATATGTGGGAATGATCGAGTACAGCCCGATGCTCGCCCCGGCACCCAAAGCCATCAAAACGGCTGCGACCCAGAAGGAGGGTAACGAGAGAATCTGGGTGATATTGCGAAGTACCGGCGCTTCTCCGCGGAACTCTCCGCCTCGACTGAAGATAATGAATAGAGCCCCGATCAGAAGGCCCAGGGCGGAGATGATGTAAATACAGGATCGCCACTCGAGATGGCGAAGGAGGAGAGCTACGATGAGCGGCGCCGCGATGAAACCGAGGTTCGGCCCGAACTCGTGTATGGACAGTACCTTGCCCTCATCCCTGGAATCAACAAGAGAGCTGGCAGTGGCAATCCCCGAAGGCGGATAGAGTCCCGCTCCGACGCCGACGAGTATCAACCCCACCCGAATCAGCAGCAGCGACGGGCTTGCTGCAATGAATACCGTGGCTGAGCTCACCAGCATGACGGCCAGAAAGATCGTCGATCGGTGGCCGAACCGGGAGGCGATGAACCCGGAAAAGAGGTTCATGCAGGTGTAGCCCAGTGTCATGAAGAGGAAAAAAGACGCGGATTGTGTATGACTGAGGTGAAGGTCATGTTCGATCGAGGGCAGCAAGGGGGAGTAGATCACCCGAGCTATAAAAACGAAGAACAGAACGGATACGAGGAGAAGGATCGTGTGCATGTTGGCACGGATGCCCTTGATAAGTGGCTTGTGTGAACTTCGCTTTGGTTGACTCAGTTTCATTCTCCGGAATACTGGTTGGCGCTCTACAGATTTTTCGGCCGGCCCCGCATCAGCGCACCAACTCGAAGGACCACAGCTGGTTGCCGCCGAAGGTGGGGACGACCAGGAGGTTCTTCTCCGGGATGTAGCAGAAGTCGGCGGTATTGGCCTTCTGTGAGCTTATGTCCAACAGAACCTGTTCCTCCTCCGCAGGAGACACGAGGCGGACAATGCCGCTCCAGTCGCTTATCAGATAGTCTCCGGCTCCCGTAGGCTGAAGGCCGTCTATTCCACCGGCAGTCTTCACGAGGACGGTGAGCTCCTCTTTGTCCGGCTTCCAACGCAGAATCCTGCTTTGAACTCCAATCAAAAGTTCATCCCCTTCCCAGAACAGTCCGTTGGGACCTTTGAGATACCTGCCACCACTGAGGACCGTCGCGATCTTCCCGTCCTCGAGGGCATAGATCGTATCCGCACTGGAATCCGAGATATAGACAGTTCCTTTTGGATCAACGGCGATGTCGTTCAGGAACTTCGCCCCCGGCACGGAATGAACAGTCAGGACGGTGCCGCGGTTTTTATCGATGACAACGATCCTGTCAATATCGGTGACGTAGAGTTTTTCCCCGTAAACACCCATGCCCTTGGGCGCGTTCAGGCCCGCAACCCATTCCAGATTCAGAATCTGTCCATTGAGATCCACTTTGGAAATAAAACCTACTCCGTTTTTTTGAGCAGGCCCGCCGTTTATGTTGGAAACATAGAAACACCCTGCTTCGGGATCGAAAAACACCGACTCCGGGACCTTGAAAACCGGGGCGGTTGACCACCGCTCCCTCAATGTTGCTTCGGCACCGAGTATCTGGAGACAAAGCAGGAAGAGAATACCTAAAAGCGCAGCTCTTTTCATAACAACCCCCTGTCTACAATGTTGAGAAACGAACGGCCGTAAGTCAACTAACGGAAATCCGGTAGTTGCTCCTCCCCAAGGGATTCCGCGAGGGATCAAGCCAGGGCTTCGACGAAATAGCGGGGATTCAACGATTCCCCGGTCGCCTTCTCGATCAGAGCACGCCAGTCCAGGCTGGCACCGGGGGAGAACACACATTCGATCAGCCAACGGCCGGCGGCGGGCCGGCCCACGATCCCTCCGGCTTGCTCCTCCAACCTTCTTCGCATCTGGGCGACCATAAGGTGGCCCAGCTCGTAGTTGTGGTAGTACACAGGGAACAGGGCGACGTGGATCTTGGCCGCCCAATCCGGCGCCCGTCTTCCGTCCGGCCTCCGCAGGAGCTGATAGCGTTCCACACAGTCCCACCAGATCTTGTCCAGATCCGCCTCCGGATCGCTGTAGAACAGCCGTTCGAAGCGGGTCATGGCCAGGCACCAGCGGGTGAAGATGAGCTTCTTGTCCCGATACTCCCGGAAGGCGGAAGCGGCGATGGACCGGGCTCGAGCCTCAGGGATGCCCAGCACCCCGGCATACCACTCGGGATCGAAGGTCAGGGAGCCCATCAGTATCGCCACCGCTTCGGTGGTGAAGGCATGGGCCGGAGAGCGCAGCAGCCAGGGAAGCGATGCATCCACATACTGGTCGTAAACGCCGTGGCCGAGCTCGTGGAGGAGCGTTTCCGCCCAGCGGTGGGTGGGCTGCAGATTGTTCAGGGTGCGGATATCTCCCTCCCGATCCAGGTCGATGCAGAAGGCGTGCTGATTCTTGCCGGGCCGGGGGTACAGATCCGAGCGGGAGAGGATCGATCCGACATCCATCCCCAGCCCGGTATAGGTCGCTACGGCAAGCTCCTCGATGTCCCGATCCGCAACCAGCGAATCCAGGTCCACCTCCTCGAGCTGGGGCCCGTCCTGAAAGAAACGGTCGCCGTAGTGCCAGGGACGAAGCTCCTTCTCCGCAACACCGAAACGAGAGCTCAGGGTCTTGTCGATCCTCGCTTTGAGCCGGGTGAAAGGTTCCCGGGACTGCGCCTCCAAATCGTCAAAAAGGACAAGCAACTCCTGCTCGTCGATCTCATCGAGAAGCAGGGCGCGATGGAAGTGATCCCGGAAGCCCTGGGAGCGGGCTGCGGCGTTCCGCAGTCGGGCCATTTCCCGAACATCTTCGGCTACCTTCTGCCCCACCTGTTTGCTCGCCTCCCACACCTGCTGCAGCCGGGTGGCGTCCTGGGAATGCTTTAGAATCTCGTCAATCTGATTGTCGCTCAAGCTCTTGCCGTCGACCCGGGCACGGAAGTTATAGTAGCGCTTGCGCACCCGGCTCTCCAACTCGGTCAGCCGCTCGGTGGTCGCCTCATCCTGCTGGTTCCGGGCGGCGGCCAGATAGATCAGCTTGAGCTGACGGCTCAGGAGAGGATCGTCGACCTGTTCACCCTCATACAGCCGCTTCGCCGCCTGAAACAGTTCGGGATCGGACCAGAAACGTACGTACGCCGCTTGAGCCTCTCTCACCTGGCCGATAGCTTCCTCCCTGCCGGTAACAGCGGCTTCCCACTCCGCCAGGTAGAAGGCTTTCTCCAGGGGACGGACTTGCTCGGTTATTTTCTCAACAAAGTTTGCCGGGTCTTGGATTACTGGGTTTTGCACTACGGTATTGCCTTTCGTTTCAGACCAGGAAGTGCGCAAGGTCGAGGGCTTCCAGAGCCTTCCGGGAGGGCAGCCCTGTTGAGGGATCCAAATCCTCGTGTTTGATGTATTCCTTGACCATGGTCTGCAAATCGACGGTTACACCCTTGGTCTCTCCACTGTCAAGAGGCGGATTGCCCAACACCCGCTCGGGAAAATCGTAGCGATCCACGCTCCAGCCGGCCCTTACGTTGAAGATCTGCCGGACCAGGGTCAGCCTCCTGCCGACTTCTTCCAGCTCTTCCAGGGTCCAATCCGTTCCGTCCGCGGCTTTCAGGAAATCCGGAAGCGTCTTGTAGCTCAAGATGGCATAGCCGAACAGGCACAGGCCTGCAGAGTTGAGCACATGGGCCCAGTTGGCATTGGCGCTGTGGTGCTCGGCCCGTCCTTTCGCTTCGCTGGCTCCGATCTCCGGCATTTCGTATCCGGCAATGGGAAAAGCCGTGGAGCCCTGGGTATGCCGGGCGGGAGTCGGATCCATGAAGTACGTCAAGGCAAGACCGGCATTCCAGCGGGGATCGTGGGCCGGCAGGGCTTCCCCTCTGACCGCCATGACATAGGGGGCTGTATCCTTGCCGAACACCCGTACGGCCTCATCAAAGCCTTTGGCCAGGACCGCCCCTATCCCTTCGGCCCTGCCGATCTTCTCGACCAGGGCGACGACGGCTTCCGCCCTGCCCCAGCCCAGCTCCAGCCCGCCGGTCTGCTCCTTGCCGATCAATCCCCTTTCATAGCACTCGGTGGCATAGGCCACCAGGGCTCCGGTACCGATTGTATCCAGACCGTAGCGGTTGCACAGGTCGTTGATACGAATCAGGGCTTCCAGGTTGTCGGTGAGCAAATTCGAGCCGAACATGCCCATGGTTTCGTACTCCGCCTTGTGCACCGGCCCTTCGGTCTTGAAGGGCCCGTGCTTGACCTCTACGTGTCCGCCGCAGCCGATCGGGCAGCCGCTGCAGGCGTAGCGCTTGAGCTGGTAGTCTTTCACCTTTTCCGCGGTCACGGTGAACCCTTTCATCTCCTCGACCGAGGAGGACCAGTTCTTCCAGGGGGCATCGCCGGAGTTCAAGGCTTCCTCGTAAAACATCGGCGTGCCGAACTCTGTGAGGGTGTTCCCGAACTCCTCCTTGAAGACGGACAGGTGCTGCTTGCGCAGGGCTTTCATGCCCTCCGGGTCGGCAATCCGGATTGGCATATTTCCTTTTACGACCACGGCTTTGATTTTCTTGGAGCCCATCACCGCTCCAAGGGCCGACCGGGCGGCGAAGCGTCCCTTGTCCGTGGAGATACCGGCAACGGCAGCCAGATTCTCCCCGGCCGGACCGATGCAGGCCACCTCACAATCCTTGCCGTGTCGTTCTTTCAGGGAATCTTCGGTCTGGTAGCAGTCTTTGCCCCACAGATCCCCAGCGTCGAGGATCTCCGCGCGCAAGCCCCCTTCCACCGAGGCTTCGCCGTCCGGCTGCACCAGCAGGTAGAGCGGTGAGCTCGCCCGACCCATGAACAGAATCACGTCCAGACCGGTCTTCTTCATCTTCGGTCCGAAGCGGCCGCCGCAGTTGGCATCCCCCCACCCGCCGGTGGAGGGAGACTTGCCGAAGACCATGAAACGGGAGGCTATGTACGCGCCGGTTCCGGTCAGATAACCGGCGGCGAATCCCAGGATATTCTCCGGGCCTAGCGGATCACAGGCTGGATCCATGCGCTCCAGAAGCAGCGCCGCTCCCAGACCGTACCCTCCCAGATACTGACGGTAGAGCTGCTCCGGAACCGCCTCGATCACGCAGTTTTTCGTGTTCAGGTCTACGGACAGAAGTTTTCCCGTTACCGCGTACATCGGCTTGCCTCCGACAAGTGAGAATGGAGGGCACGGCCCGGCACCCGTTGGTATCGGGCGTGCCCCGTTTTACCGTTGCTTCAGAAGTCGCGAACCGATCCGATCCTGCTGTCTACTTCTTGGCCAGATCGGCGAACTTCAGAACCCTTCCGTCGGTGGAAACGAGCGGCTGGGGTGGATGGCTCTTCTGAGTAGCGAAGGTCACTATGACCATGATCACGCCGCCGAGACATCCCGGTCCCAGCGCCCACATCCATTCCGGTTCGGGGAACAGGGTTCCGGTGACGATCATCCAGATAATCATGGACAGAAAGCCGGTGAGCATCCCCGCCACCGCTCCCGGAGCGTTGGCTTTCTTCCAGTACACACCGAGGATCAACGGGAAGAACAACACGTGGAAGAGCATCTGGAAGGCGACGACGAGCAGGTCGTACATGTTGGCGTAGAAGATCCCGATCAACAGTGCCGCCCCGCCTACAAAGAGTACACTGATCCTCGAGGCGGTGGTCAGCCCACGGTCGGAAAGGGTGTTCCCGCTGGCCTTTTCGTAGATCGGCTTGTACAGGTCATTGGCCAGGACCGCGGCCGGAGCGAAGATAGCCGAGTCTCCCGAGGACATGATCGCCGCCAGCAGGGAGG
>CAZPQC010000096.1:0-14493 GCA_964588525.1 uncultured Spirochaetaceae bacterium | reverse complement strand
TGTGCTCCACGGCCCTCTCCTCTTTCAGGAAGAAAAGAAAGGGAACGGCAATCAGTACTCGAAGCACCCCGGAGAAAAAGAAATTCCCGTAGTATCGGGAGCCGAAGAGACTGAAACGGTGGATCAGCAATCCCCCGATCAATCCCCCGATAAAGATGGCCAGGCCCCTGTAGAAGATCAGATACGAGGTATGGCGGGCTACCTTCTCCGAGGGCAATACGTCGTAGGCGAAGTTGAGTGCCGATATGTCGAATCCGGCCCAGGCCAAGCCGCCGAACACCTGGATCAGGCAGATCCACCAGAAAGCCCGGCTCACGATCCAAAGAAAGGGCAGGGTGGTGATAAACAGGGAGGCAAGAACCAGTATCTTTTTATTCCCGTAGCGATCACCCAACTCTCCCCACAGGGTAAGGGTTACGAATTTGAACAGCACGGTGAGGGAGGTGGCGATCATGAACTGGAAATAGCTGAAACCCAGGTCTTTCAACATATAGGGCACGAAGAACGGACCGGAAAAGAAAACCGCCAAATACAGGGAGAAATTGTACAGGACGAATCTGCCGAAGTTGGAACGAAACATCTGGATCGAAAATCGGAAGAACCCCTCTCGATCCGGGAGTGTCTCGGAATAGGGAACGTCGTACTTCAAGGAGAGGAAGACCGTGGACCCGATACTGCCCAGCAGGGCGACGCAGAAGATCAGGGTAAACCCCAGAAAGGGGCGTACGTTGAAATATTCGAGGATGAGCCCGGCAAACACGATGCCTAACAGTGCTACCAGGTTGGAGATCCGGTTCCGGCGGGAAAAGTAGGCTCCCCGGCGGTTCTCATCCACCAGATCCCGCATCCACGAGGTCCAGGCGGGGATCGGTACGTAGTTCAGTGCGAAGTACAGGCAGATGATGCCGAGCAGGATCCAAACCCGGGCCACCCCCATGTAGTAGACCAGAATCAGCGGGACAAACAGCAGACTGCGGAGCGCCCCGGTCAGCACCGTTAGGTTCTTCCGGCTGCGGAACCAGCGCAGCAGAGAGCCGCCGTGCAGCTGGATCACCGACGCGGCAAACATGGGAATCGTATACACGATACCGACCTGGGATACGGTTGCTTTGAGAAAAATGGCAAATGCCTGGAAATAGCTCTCCGCCGATCCGAGCATGAGAGAAAACGAGGCCCCATCGAGAAGGGAATACCGCAGGCTTCTGCGTATTTTTGCGTCAATCTGGGGATCCGGATGAGCCTTATGCATCTTTCCGCCCCCTATGGATCCGCACTGATCCGCTCCAGTCTCGAGTACTTGAGCGGGAACCGGGCTATTTTCCCCGAATCGAAACGAACCGACACCATCGTCACTCCATCGACCTCCCACCTCCTGTTGATGATTCCGGAACCGTAATCGTCGTGATAAACGCCGCAGCCCGGCGGATAGCCGTCCTCCGCCGGCGGCTCGCTGCCGTACACGTGGAGGTGTTCTCTGGGAATCTCGCTCAAAAAGCAGGAGGGTTGGCTGCCCTGCAGCGTTCCGAATACCCGCCGTTTTCTGCAGGTGGTCAGATACAACTGCTCCCTGGCGCGGGTAACCCCGACGTAGAACAGACGCCTCTCTTCCTCCAGCTCGGTCCCGGCTACGGGAAGCCCGCCGACCGTGCTCGAGTAGTGGGGAAAGATACCATCTTCCAGGCCGGTGATGAACACCCTGTCGAACTCCAATCCTTTGGTGTTGTGAGCGGTGATCAGGGTAACCTTCTCCGTTTTCGAAAATGGATCCTCCTCCGAAGCACCCAACATCAGGGATTCCAGGAACAGGCTCAAGCCCTCCATGGTTGCCGGATATTCCGTGGTCGCGTTGATCAACTCCTCCAGGTTTCCCACCTTCTCCGTGCCGTCGGATTCATCCCGTTCACGATAATAATCGACAAGTCCGGAGTCCATGATTAGCCGGTGCACCACCTCACTCAGAGCGCCCTGCCGTGCTTCGGAGAGTCTCACGCGCAGTGATTCAACCAGTGACAGGAAGGTACGCAGTCCTTTGGCGGTCTTGGCTGTAGCGGTGGAGAGGCTCCGAGAAGCCGCCTCGAGCAGATCACCTGCGCCGCCTCTGCGCTCCAGGATCGCCTCCAGACTCTTTGCCCCGATTCCGCGCCGCGGTTTCGCGATCGCCCGTCGGAAGGCCAGTTCGTTTGCGGGATTCACCAGCAGCGTGAGGTAGGCCAGGGCATCTTTGACCTCCTGTCGCTCGTAGAAGCGGACCGTGCCTACGACCCGGTAGGGGATCCCCAGCCGGGCAAAGAGACTCTCGAAAACCCGGGATTGGAAGTTCATCCGATAGAGGATTGCGTTTTCGGAGAGCCCCACGCCCGCCAGCCGTTCGGCGCAGAACAGGGCCTCCGCCTCCGGGTCCTCCAGATAGGCAAGCAGTACGGGAGATCCGGCGGACTTGCGGGTAAACAGATTCTTGCCGAGTCTGTTCCGGTTGTTTTCCACGACCCTGGTGGCGACCTCCAGGATCGTCTGGGTCGAACGGTAGTTTTCCTCCAGGCGGACGATCTGCGTGCCGGGAAACTTGTCGGAGAAACTCAGAATGTTTTCCAGCTCCGCCCCGCGAAAACTGTAGATCGATTGATCCTCATCCCCGACGACACACAGATAGTTGTGCCCGTCGTGAAGCTGCTGCAGCAGGCGGAACTGGGCGTAGTTGGAATCCTGGTACTCGTCGACCAGGATCGCCCGGAAACGCCCCCTGATTTGGTCCCGGATCTCAGGTCGGCTTTCAAGGAGCCTGACGGCCCGCACCAGCAGATCGCCGAAATCCAGACATCCGCTTTGCTCCAGGCGCTGTTGATACAGCCGGTAGATCTCGAAGGCGTCCAGTCCGGGAATCCCGCCCTGAGATTCCAGAGCGGAAAGATCATCCTGCGGGAGCAGACAGTGGTCTTTGGCCCGAGCAATCCAGGCGCCCATCTCCTTCAACCGGTGCTGGGGGAGCTTGTCCCCCGGTTCTTTCTGCACGATCTGTTTCAGCAGAGAGAACGAATCCTCATCGTCGCAGATCGTAAACCCGCGCAGGATGCCGATCTCCCCTCCGTAGCGCCGCAGCAACCAGGCCCCGAAGGCGTGAAAGGTCTTGATCATCACCTCCCCTCCGGTAGGGGTCAGTGAGCGGACACGGTCCCTCATCTCGTCGGCCGCCTTGTTGGTGAAAGCCACGGCCAATATTGAGCTCGGCTCCAGGCCCTGATTGTCGATCAGATAGGCGATCTTGGTGGTGATCACCCGGGTTTTCCCGCTGCCCGCCCCGGCCAGGATCAGCAACGGTGCACCGGTGTGCAGTACCGCCGCCCGCTGCTGAGGATTCAACGCGCTCAGATAGTCAGGCAAGAGAGGCCTCCAAATCGATCCCCGCTCGGCCTTCGATCCGCATCGGGTAGATCCTCCCCGGCTCGAGGCTCCCGGCTTTGACGACCACCAGGCCGTCTACCTCAGGGGCATGCAGATAGGCGCGGCCCAGGTACAGTCTCTCTCCCTCAAACCCCTCCTCCACCAGAACATCGAGGGTTCGCCCCACCTGCCTGTCCAGGCGCCGTTCGCTGATCCCGATCTGTGCCTGTTCGACCACCCGTGTGCGCGCCTCCGCCACGGTTTTCTTCACTCTCCCTGCCAGCTTGTAGGCGGGCGTGCCCTCTTCCCGGGAATAGGTAAAGACCCCTACCCAATCCAGGGCGCAGTCCCGCTGAAACGAGAGCAGCTCCTCCAGATCATCCTCGCTCTCCCCCGGAAACCCGACCAGAAAAGTCGAGCGGATCGCCGCTTCGGGGATGCGACCGCGGATATCCCGCACCAGTTTTGCATACCTCTGCGCAGAGCCGCTTCGGCCCATCTTGGCCAGAACTTCGCGGCTTGCGTGTTGAAAGGGGATGTCGAAATAGGGCAGCACCCTTGGATCGTCGGCCACGACGTCGAGAAGCTCAAGGGGGAAATGATCCGGATGGAGGTAGAGGAGGCGGAGCCAAAACTGCTGTTCGAGCCGGATGATGGACTTCACCAGCGCTACCAGCTCCCGTCCTCCCCGATCCTGTCCGTAGGAGGCCAGGTCCTGGGCGATGAGAACGATCTCGACGACGCCTCGCCGCAGCAGCTCCTCGATCTCTTCCATGATCTCCCAGGCAGGTCTGCTGACCAGCTCCCCCCGGATCAGGGGAATGGCGCAGTAGCTGCAGTGGTTAGAGCACCCCTCCGCCACCTTCACGTAGGCGCTTCCGGGGAAGGAGAGAAAGCGGCGGCGAGACTGCAACCGCGGACCGTCGGTCTCGATCGAGGCTGCACGTCCGCCGTCTCCGGATGACAGCAACCGCCACAATCCCTCCGGATCGTTCAACCCGACGAAGCCGTCGATCTCCCCCATCTCCCGTTCCAGCTCCGGTCCGTAGCGTTGAACCAGGCAGCCCAGCATGATCACCTTCTTCTCCGGGAAGCGGTCTTTGAGAGATAGAGAGGTCCGGATCGATTGATCTTTGGCACTGGTGATGAAACCGCAGGTATTGACGATAATGATTTGAGCCTCTTCGGGGTTCGCGACCCAACGCAAACCCCTGGCCTCCATGTCTGCAATCAGGTATTCGGAATCGACCTGGTTCTTGGCACAGCCGAGACTCTCGATAAAGAATGTCATGGGAATGAACGGCTATTCTGTGGTAACCACTTCCAATATGTACTGGCCGCTGTCCTCATCACGGCGCCAGCGGATCTGTTTGGTGATTACTGCTCCGGGGCGGCCAGCTTCCAGTTCTCTGCCGGCAACCATCAGACGCACAACGCCTGCATTCGAAATCCATAACTGCACCTCGTTCTTTGCATCCAGAGAGAAGCTCTCTCCTTTATGGAAGAATCTCTCCTCCCGGATATCATTGTCAACGAGGTAGCGGAACAGGCAGTAGCCACGAAAGGATATGGATACCCGGAACGGCGAGGGAGCATCGGCGCTGATAACTGAGGCTGCCCCCGCCGCGGCCTCGGGCACGACCGCCTCGGAGGTAACCGCCTCGCCCGCAACAGCCTCGCCCGTCGTCATCAGAGCACCCTCCCCTTCCTCGTTTAAGGCGCTCTGCTCAGCTGCGGGGGCCTCGGCAGCCTCGGCAACCTGGGGCGGGGTGGCTTTGGTTATCTTATAGAGGCTCAGGTTTGCCCGTTTCGCCACGCCCGTGGCATCGAGGTCGTTGAGCAGGATGCGCAGATCATTGCGCCCGTCGCCGTTCACGTCCAGCTGTCTGTCCTGGCCCACCGTCATGTCCAGAGTGCCGCCGGGCACCTTCACGGTAAGCGTCCTGCCAATGTCGATCAGTTGCAGTCGGTAGGTGTTTCCGTTCAACGGAAAGCCAATCGTATCATCCTGGCTGAACCAGCGGGTCATCGCCTCATCCTGGAACACGAACTCCAGCCCTTCCGCCTGCTCGGCTGCCTGCTGGACCACTTCCGGCTGCGGACGAGCCGGTCTGGGAGTGGCGATCACATAACGGTACAGAAGATACCCCCCCACTCCGAGCACGGCCAGGATGACCACTACCAGGACCAAAATCCTGGGGAAGGCTTTGGGCCCCGCGGGTTCGAGCAGTTCGGTCATCGGGAGGGGCTGCTCTTGGATCTGGATATTCTTGTACAGGGTAACGATCTCTTCCGGATTCAGAGACAGATACTCGGCGTAGTTCCGCAGGAAGCCGATGATATAGGTCTCCCCCGGGATGGTGGTGAAATTTTCCTCCTCCAGGGCTTCAAGGTACTGCTTCGAGATGTGGGTGTCTCGGGCCACCTGTTCGATGGAAAAGTTGTGCTGCTCCCGGCTCTCTCTGAGCTTCTGACCTACGGATTCCATCTATTCTTCCGCCTCGAACAGAAAATCGTTGTAGACATTCGCATAGGGTGGCGAGTCGTATTCAAAGCGAGTATCCGGGATGTTCTGGTTCACTATGATATCGGTGAGGTCGAGCACGAACTCCTCATACCCGATCGTAACCCCCGTGATCCGCCGGATCAGCCCGGTGCGGCCTACGGCCAGCACGATCTGACGGAATCCCTCCGCCGTGGACCGGCTCTCCATCTTCAGTTTGCGCACCTGCTCGTCGGACCCCTCCTCCAGGGGAACGAATCCCGGACCGCTGAGGTAGGCGACCCCGTAGTTCTTCTTCAGAAGATGAAGTCCCTGTTCGGAAGCCATACTGGCCAGCGCCGCCTGGCTTCTGCGCCGCAACTTCTGCACCAGGATCACCTCGTAGCGGGGAATGTAGATGGTCAGCTCCGTACCGTTGGTAACCAGGACCTGATCCTCAGGATCGGTAAAATCGATACGAAGCAGATTCGGGTTCTTGTAGTACAGCTTCCCGGTCATGACCGTTTCTCCCTGGGTTATGGAGATGGTCGCCGTGTAATCCTGGATCTTGCCGTAGCGGGCGGAAACTTCGTCGAAGTAGTTCTCCGCGGTCTGGATCTCCTGAGCGGAGAGGAGCCCGGGGACACAGAGGATGAGGATCACTATTATATAGAAAGAAATTGATGACTGTCTCAATCTATTCGCTCGCTCCCATCTTACTGAAACTCCCCCGTTTGTCAAGCTGAACCGCAAATGGGGTGAAACGCAAACCGCTTCTGCGGGCGGCAGGCGCCCTACTCCTCACCCACGTACTGCAGCAGCAGATACTTCAATGAATCGTCGTTCAGGCGCAGACGGTTGTTGCATTCGGGGCACATGAGTCTTCCGTCCTCGACCCATTCGGAGGCGCAGGCTACGCAGTAGACCCTACCGCACTGCTCGCATCGCCCCGCCGGCGCCTCCCCGGGAGGCTCCCCGCGGATCGTGAAGGCGGGCTGCGGCGGCAGCTTCTTCGGCACCCGCCACTGTCGGCCGCAGGCCGAGCATTCCAAGAGCTCTTCGAATCGTTCCTGAAAGCGATCCTGGAGATGAGCGCAGCGCTCCGGAGGATCCGCCCACCCCCGCATCTCGGCAAGCAGCTCTCCGGCTTTCTCACCCTTGTCGGTTTCGATGAACAGGGACAGCAGGTTGAGTTTGATCTCCCTATTGTCCTCCTCCAGCTTCAGCCCCTCCAGATAGGCCAGGCGGGCGCGTTCGAGCTCTCCCGTCACGAAGGCCAAATTGCCGGTCAGGTTGTACAGAGAGGCGCTCTCCTGCTCCTCCAACAGATTGTTCAGCAGTTCTTCCGCCCGCATGATCATGTCCAGCTCTATGCAGCAGGCGGCGCAGTTCTGCATGTAGTCCCTGCTGTCCGGAACCAGCTCCAGAGCCTTTTCGTAATCCTCGATCGCCGCTGCATACCTCCGGAGCTCTACCAGGCAATTCCCCCGCTGGTTGTGCAGGGAGCCCAATTCCTCCTTCGAGCCGCCGGCAGTCGGTCCCTCGGCCTTCTCGATTCCCGTTGCCAGAAGCTGCAGAGCTTCCTCCCCCCGCTCCATTCGCATCAGGCATTCGGCGTAGTTCCTGTAGATGCTCGCCGCCTCGGATGCGGACTCCAGAGCCTTTTGAAAGCAGGGAAGAGCCTCGGCGTAGCGTTTTTCCCTGAGCAGCACCTGCCCCCGGAGGTTGTTGATCCAGGGATCCTCAGGCTTCAGGGCATAGGCTTTCTCGAGAGCCTGCCATGGGTTCTCACCCAGGAGGAATCGGTTCTCCGCCAGCCGGAACCAGTACAGGGGATAATCCGGATCGATTTCCGCAGCCTTGGTCAGATGAACCTCGGCCGCGGTTCTGTCCTGCTTCCCGATCAGCAGCAAACCGTTCAAATAATAAATGCCGCTGTCGCTGTACCCGGAGCCGATCACCTCGGAGAACAGAGCTTCAGCCTGATGCTTCTTGCCCTCGTGGAAAAGCATCTTGGCCTCGAAGGACTTCAGCTCATAGGCCTGATCCGAATCGGGCGGCACCAAATTGCTCAATCGGGCCAAAACCAGAGACAGCTCATCGTACAACTCCTGACGGAACAGCTGCCGGGCCGCCTCCAGGTACAGGCTCACCGCCTGCCCCGCATCCCCCGCCCGTTCCCGGCAGCGGGCCAGGTTGACCCGATAGACCGCGTTCTCGGGGTCCAGGTCGATGGCCTCCCGATACTGGCCGGCGGCTTTTTCCCAATTGCCGAGGTTGTACTCGCTTCGTCCCAAAAGATTTCGCAGCTGGGGATCCTTTGGATAGCGGGACAGTATCGATTCTACATAATCCCGGCAGCTCAGGAAATCCCCTTCCAGGAAGAGAACATCGGCCTTTTCCAAACGGATTTGATCATTGTCCGGATCGAGCTCCAGTACCCGATCCAGGTAAGAGAGGCTTTCCCGATACGCTTTGAGCTGGGTGTAGGTCCGGGCCAGCAGCAAATGGAGCTCCGCCGAGTCGGGGAGGTGTTTCACCGCAGCCTTCAGCTGCACCACCGCCTCTGAATGCATGCCCATGTCCGCGTAGGTTTGGGCCAGAGTGATCCGGGACTGCGGTGAAACCGGGACGTAGCGGGACCAACGCAGATATTCCTGTTCCACCTGCACGGCCCGGGATTCGATTTTCAGGCTGTTCAGGAAAAAGACCCCCTCATTCTTTTCTTCGTAGTTCTGGGCGGCAAATCCCACAAATCCCGTCTTCAACATGTCGTCGTTCGTTTCCGCCAGCCACTCGTCTCCCAGGAAAAAGGAAAAGGTGTTGTCCCTGGCGATGATACGAAGCTCGCTTGCTTCCTCCACGGTCTTCGGAATGGCCGTCCATTCGATCAGATGGATCGGATTTTTATTAAACACCACATCGAAGCGGAAACGGTTGCGGTTGGACAGCAGAAAATAGTAGAAATTGTCCTCGTTGTTGTAGCGGAATACGAAACCTGCCGAGGAGTGTCCGTTCTCCCGGCTGATGTGCAGCTTGGCCTGGGCCATGAAATCTCCATATTGATAGGGAGCAAGTACCCAGGCGAAACAGCTCGATTTGTGGATCTTCAGTTCGAGCTTTCGCCTCCGGGTTCTGGAGGAGAAATCCTTGGCAACCTCGTTGGCAAAGCGCTTCCTCTCGAACCAGCGGAAGTCTGTGCTCCAGGCATCCTGGAGCAGACTATCCGGATCAGCAATCTTCTTCTTTTGAAACTGCAATCTCGTCTCCGGAATCGGGGAGGTTGAAATGGGGTCCTTAAAGCTCGAACTCTTTTTTCAGAGTTCGAATTTTATCGCGCAGCTCTGCGGCCAGTTCGTAGTTTTCTTCTTCCACGGCTGAATCCAGCTGCTTCTTCAACTGGTCGAGGGGGGACATCTTCTGCTCCAACACCTGCTTGAGGGTCGAACGGAGGTATTTCAGAGAACGGATCCGTTCGAATTGAAACGCCGGGGTGTCGATGGCCGGCATGTTCTCGATCTCGTCGATTGCGGATTCCAGGATTTCTTTGGCCGCCGCCTTCAACTGTTGATGCAGGGAGATCATCGCCTTGGCGATGGCGAACATGCGCAGGATGTAGGGACGATACTGAAGGATCTCGTTTTTATCTTCATCGCTCTCCGCATACTTCCCCACCAGATCGCAGAGCTGCAGGTTGTGCTCCGTGTCCCGCACGGTACGCTCGAAATCCCCGATCTGAAACAGGATCAGGTAGCGATAGTAGTAGATGATGCCTTCGTTCTGAAGCATCCGGAACTGCTCTCGGGTCACCTGAAAACCTTCGTCGGTGCCGTTAGCCTGAATGTAGTCCTGGAGCCGCTCCTGCAGGCCATCGAGGTAGCACTCCCTGCCTTCCGGGGTCTTGCCGTCTGGCCGGCCGTCCAACTCGTACTGTTCGATTCCCAGAGGCTGCCGGATCTGGAGCACCTCTCTGCCGTTGCCGGCTTGAATGATGCGTACCTGATTGTCCGCATCAAACTCCCAGGATTCGAGTATATCTGAAATGTCTCGAGCCATGTTTTTTGAAGCTTCCTAGACTAAAATATACAGCATAATCGTCCGGGAGGCTACATTGCCGGTTCCGGCATTTCCACCCGCATCTACGGCTGGTTGACGCCGTGGACGACCTTGCCCTCGCTCAGGTACTGCCCTATCTGTCGGCCGATCATCTCCGCCACCACAACTTGAGCCTCAGCGGTCGCGGCCCCGATGTGTGGGGTGGCGATGACCCCCGGATGCTTTGCCAGTGACCAGTCCTCCGGCGGCTCCTTTTCATAGACATCGATGCCCGCGCCGGCTACCTGGCCCTGCTCCAGCGCCTGAAGCAGGTCGGCTTCCACTACGATGCCTCCCCGGGCGCAGTCGATCAGAAAAACGCCGCGCTTCATCTTGGCGAAGACCTCGGCGTTGATCATAGCGGTGGTTTGCTCGTTCTTGGGCAGGTGCAGGCTGATGTAGTCACTTGACCCGTACAGCCGGTCGAGCTCGCAGAGCTCGGCTCCAAATCCTTGAGCTTTTTCCGGTGTGACGAAAGGATCGCAGGCCAACACCTTCATATCCAGAGCCGCGGCCTTGCGGGCGACCCGGGCGCCGACCTGGCCGATGCCCAGCAGTCCGAGGGTCTTGCCGGCCAGCTCCCCGCCCTGGTACCCCTTTTTCTCCCAGCGGCCCGCCTTCATACCCTCGGCCGTCGCGAGGAGCTTTCGGGCCAGAGCGAACATCATACCCACGGCCAGCTCGGCCACGGCATTGGCGTTGCCTCCCGGGGTGTTCATCACAACGATTCCCCTGTCAGTGGCCGCCCGGATGTCGATATTGTCCACTCCGGCGCCGGCCCGGCCGATCGCCTTGAGCTTCTTCCCTGACGCGACGACCTGAGCGGTGACCTTGGTGGCCGAACGGACCACCAGGGCTTCGTAGCCGGAAATTTCCTGCAGCAGTTGTTCGGGGCTCATGCCCCCTCGCTCCTCCACTTCTATGCCGGAAAAATCTTTCAGCGTTTGCGCACAGATAGGATCCGTTTTGTCCGAAATCAGTACTTTCATAACGATCTGTATACCTGTAGATCCGGGTTTGTTCAATCCTTTTGGTTGCATCCGCAGGTTGCTTGAACGTCCGCCCCTTTTCCTCATACACTACTGCGGGAACAGGAGGGACGGATGAGCACCACGAAAGTGATTTCCCTGGGCGGATCGATCGTCGTTCCGGACAAGGTCGATTCGAACTTCCTGCTGGCCTTTCGGGCCGCGATTCTCGAGTACCTGGAGAGGAGGCCGGACAGCCGCCTGATCCTGGTCTGCGGCGGCGGCGCACCAGCCCGGGAGTACCAGAGAGCCTACCGGGCGGTTGTTCCGGAGGCGGATACTGACGTCCTTGACTGGATCGGCATCGCCGCCACCCGCCTGAACGCGGAGCTGCTAAGACAGCTGTTCCGGGAGGTCTGCCTGGAGCAGGTGATCACCGATCCAACCGCGGTCAGCGTGTTCCCCGGGCGGATTATGGTGGCCGCCGGCTGGAAGCCGGGCTTTTCCACGGACTACGACGCGGTGCTGCTGGCCGAGCGCTTCCAGGCCGATACCCTGCTCAACCTCTCCAACATCGTGAAGGTGTACACCGCGGACCCCAAGACCGACCCGGATGCCGTGCCCCTGGACTCGATCAGCTGGGAGGAGTTCCAGAAGCTGGTCGGTGACACCTGGAGCCCCGGGATCAACGTGCCCTTCGATCCGGTGGCTACGGAGAAAGCTGCCCGGCTCAAGCTTCGGGTCATCGTGGCCGGCGGCCGCAACATCGACAACCTGAAAAAGATACTATACGACGAGAAGTTCGAGGGAACGGTCATCGGTCCGGATTGAAAGGGTAGATCCTTTCTTGGTGGTGCGTTTTCCGTCTCCCTCCTCCTGAATCACTCCAGGTATCCGGCTTCGAAGTGCCAGACAGGCACAGCCTGACCTGTGGGAAAGGGATTGAGCCGAGCGAAATCAGGCAGCCAATCGTCACTGTCGGCAGGATCCTGCACAAAGCCGTCCTCGATCCCAAGCTCCCCCAGCCACGAGAGGACCTGCTCGTACTCCCTGCGGTTTACGGTCCGTCGCAAGTGATCCGGATTCCGCTCCGCCCCCGAGTGCAATGGCGTAAATTGAAACATCAGGGATAGCAGGGCCCTGCCCTTTCCATGCTCGGCGAACCATTCCAGTACTTCCCGGCTCTGAGCCGGCAATCCGGGCAGCACCAGGTGACGAATGATCACTCCCTGATGAAGCTGCTCCCCCTCGATGATCGGGGGTTTGTCCTCCACCATCTTCAGCAAGGCGGCCCGGGCAACAGCCGGATAGTCAGCCGCCCCCATCAGGGGCCGGCTCACCTCCGGATCCAGGGTCTTGCAATCCGGCAGGTACACATCCACGGTTTTTCCCAGCATGTCCAGGGTCGATACGCTTTCGTATCCAGATGAGTTCCAGACAACGGGGATCCATAGTCCCTGCGTTCGGGCTCCCGCCACGGACTCTACGATCGAGGGGGTGAAGTGGCTGGCTGTCACCAGATTGATGTTGGCCGCGCCTCGTTCCTGCAGCCGCAGCATCAAGCGCTGCAGCTCCGCACCGGACAGCTCTCGGCCCATCCCCTGGCTGCTGAGCTGGCAGTTCTGGCAGTACCCGCACTTCAGGGTGCAGCCGGAGAAGAAGATCGTTCCCGATCCGTTTTTTCCGATCAGGGGCGGCTCCTCCCCCCGGTGCAGACCGGCCCAGGCGATCCTCATCCGGGCACTTTCCCCGCAGTATCCTTGATCCCCCTGCAGGCGGTCGACCCCGCAATTCCTTGGACAGAGTCTGCATTCCGCGTACAAATCGTGCGTCCGGTTGGCATGCGTTCCCTTGCCGTACATCCTGTTGGAAAGTTTTACAGAGCCGGGGTTTCTTGACAAGGTGCCGGGATGCGGACTAATCTCGGGAGGTTAAGCCGGCGTGATGAAACTGGTAGACGTGCCAGACTCAAAATCTGGTGAGGGGTGACCCTCGTGTCGGTTCGACTCCGACCGCCGGCAACTAGCTGCGCACGTGGAATAGTTGACCGATCGCCGCGAATCCTTCGGTATCTTCCTGTTCCAGCTTCCGACGAATTGCTTCGAAACGTTGGATAGTCTCTTCATAATAGAGTCGTTCACCACACCGCAGGCAAACTTCTGCTTTTATGGTGAGTGTTGCCGTATTTGTACCACCTTTAACAACTTCTCAACTTCTTTCTCCACGTTGTCTCCGCCGCAAACCGGGCACTTATCAAATGGCAACATTACTCGTTTCTCCTCTCTTTCCACTCGATCCATCGGTTTGGATCGGGCCTGTATATGGTGATCAATACGGCCCAGCGGTTGTGCCGGTTATACGCCCACACACTGTGTATCGGTTCTTCCCTCATAGTTTGTCCGTACACCAGGCAACTTGGGTATGGTGTATCGGTTGGGTATTCTTCAACGATCTCTCCCCTTCGTACCGATTAAAGTTATAGTCTCCCTCAACATCATTGTTTGAAAATATTGGTGATCATCTCTTTTTCAATCGTCCGGTATATATAGAAGTCAGTGTCGATGGAAATAATCTCTCTAATTCCAAGGTTTTCCGCGGCAACAACAAGAGTCGCATCTGCTAGATCCATTGGAACATCGTTATATTTTTCTGTTAGATCGATAATACGCTGGATTCCGGAGGAATCTATTTGAACAAGTTCCAGTCCACCGCGATATATCCATTGTAGTAGTGCGATTTGAGCTCTATTATCGAAATCGAGCATATGACTGGCTTCGGTAAGGACTGGCCATGTCGAGACTAAATGCAGAGGTTCTTTTTTAATCAGGTCTACAATTCGATTGTGATACTTATCAGCGCTGTCAAACAGTGCGATGATTGGTCCTGCGTCAATGAGAGTGCTTCTCACGGAGTTTGTCCTTTACCCGTTTTTTGTAGGTTTTAGATCGGCTAGAATTACCGGATGATACAACTCCGAAAAGATCTTTCCCTAGCTCGTAAGAAGAGTTCCGGTTTCGGTGAGAGGTAATGTACTGTCGGATCGCTTCTTTGATGATGTCACTCTTAGTCTTCTTTTCAGTTGAGGCAAGTCTATCAATCTCAGTCTCAAGATCACTTGGCAATCGTACTGTTAGCATAATAATCTCCTTGTATTACTTAATGTAATACAAACTGGGGTTAAATACAAGGATCATAGAAAAAAATCCGTCGCCAAATTCAGCTCTCCTGAATCAGTATTTCCAATAATGGCCCATATCACGCCGCCCCAATAAGGAAAGACAGCATTGTGTTAAATCGGGCGGTGAACCTACGTAGATCTCTTGGAAAACGAGTCGGTTCAACTGGGACAGTTGTCTCGTTTTTAGGTACTGCCAGGAAATTCGGCAACGAACTCGGTAGCAGGCTACAACAGAAAATACAACAAAATGAAATGCTGTATATGCAGTATATGGCGAAATGGGCTGGAATTGGACCAAATTGCCTCAGATCAAGGCAAATATGCTCTATACGAACCGTGTGTCGGTCTCAAAATCTGGTGAGGGGTGACCCTCGTGTCGGTTCGACTCCGAC
>CAZPQC010000095.1:0-14767 GCA_964588525.1 uncultured Spirochaetaceae bacterium | reverse complement strand
GCCTGGGCGGGCTTTAGCCACGGGACTGCTCCCCCCTCTTCAGGATCTTGCCGACCGCGAGCGCCCGGATGCGGTGGGTGGTCGGAAAACCGGATCCCAACAGCGGCCGGGCGTAGGTGTAAAAATCCACGGTGGTGTCGTTCCCCGCGGCGCTCAGGTGCTCGGGGGGCATGGTCTTGGTCTTGGCCGCGATCTCTTGAAGCGGCACTATGCGGTAATCCACGGAGTAGTTGCCGGTGCGCTGGATCGTGATCGAGCCGTCGATGTCGTGCCAGATGGCGAACTGGGCGGCCTTCTCCCCGACCTCCCGGGCTTCGTCGGCATCCACGTCGGAGACCACCCCCAGGAATGAGCGCTGCATGTAGCCCAGCGTATCGGCCCGTACCCGCTTGACCTTGAGACGGGTCTTGACCAGCTCGCCCAGCATCGTACCGAGCTCCCCGGTTCCCGACAGCTGCACATTGCCGTGGGCGTCCCTTTCGCTCCGGCCGGTGAGACCGACGACCACCGGCTGCCTGTTCTCGTCCACGATGCCTTCGCTCACCGCCACCACGCAGCGGCCGTGGGTGTCCAGGGCGTTCTTGACGTCCTCGAGGAACTGCTCGGTGGAGAATGTCCGTTCCGGGACGTAGACACAGTGGGGACCGTCATCCGGGTATTTCTTGCCCAGGGAGGCTGCTGCGGTGAGGAAGCCGGCGTTGCGCCCCATCACCACCCCGATGAACACACCGGGAAGGGCGCGGTTGTCGAGATTGAAGCCCATGAAAGCCTGGGCCACGAAGCGGGCGGCGGAGCCGTAGCCCGGGGTGTGGTCGTTCACCACCAGGTCATTGTCGATCGTCTTCGGGATATGGATGCAGCGCATGTCGTAACCGGCGCTGTCGGCGTTCTGGTTCACGATGCGCACCGTGTCGGCGCTGTCGTTGCCCCCGATATAGAAGAAGTAGCGTACGTCGTGCGCCTGGCACACCTTGAAGATTTCGGAGCAGTAGGCCTCGTCCGGTTTGTCCCTGGTTGACAGCAGGGCGCTGGAGGGGGTCAGCGCCACCTGCTCGAGGTTGTGGGTGGTCTCCTGGGTGAGATCGAGGAAATCCTCGTTCACGATTCCCCGCACGCCGTACATGGCTCCGTAGACCCGGCTGACCTCCGGGAACTTCCGCGACTCCAGTACGGCTCCCACCATGGACTGATTGATAACGGCGGTGGGTCCTCCGCCCTGGGCGATGAGTACATTGCCGGTAAGCTTGTTCATGGTTGTTTCCTCCTTGGCCGTTATTACACCGATCGCGTGAGCTTCGTCAAGCTTCCTCCGGCCGGGTCGGTCCGGGCCCCGGTGGTGCGGCGGGCCTCGCCCGCCCAGGGTGGACAGAAACGGGTGAACAGGAAATACTTGATAACGTCGGCTGAGGGGATCCGGTTCGAAGGAGGATGGCCATGAAGAAGGTGATCAACGATCCCGGTGATTTCATACGGGAGAGCCTGGCGGGGCTGACCCGGGCTCATGCGGACCTGCTGAGGATGAGCCCGGATCCGCTGTTCATCTATCGAGCAGACGCCCCGGTGCAGGGCAAGACGGCGATCGTCTCCGGGGGCGGAAGCGGTCACGAGCCGCTCCATGCCGGCTATGTGGGCGCGGGGATGCTCGATGCCGCCTGCCCCGGAGAGGTTTTCACCTCCCCGACGCCGGATCAGATGCTGGAAGCGGCCAGGCGGGTGAACGGAGGTTCCGGAGTCCTGTTCATCGTGAAAAACTACAGCGGGGACATCATGAACTTCGAGATGGCGGCGGAGTTGGCCAGCGCCGAGGGTATTCCCGTGGCCAGCGTCATCATCGACGACGATGTGGCGGTACGGAACAGCCTCTACACCCAGGGCCGCAGAGGGGTAGGAACCACGGTTGCGGCCGAGAAAATCTGCGGGGCGGCGGCGGAGCGGGGGTTGCCCTTGAGCGACCTGGCGGAGCTTTGCAGGAGGGTGAGCAGCGCCGGCCGCAGCATAGGCGTGGCATTGAGCTCATGCACGGTTCCGGCCGCGGGCGAACCCACCTTCATTCTGGGAGAAGAGGAGATGGAGTTCGGCATCGGTATTCACGGGGAACCCGGGCGGGAGCGGATCAAGCTCAAAAAAGCCGATGAGATCACGGAGCTGATGGCCGAGGCGATCATCGAGGATCCGGAGTACCGGCGCACCCTCCAGGAGTGGGACAATGAGACAGCGGCGCCCCGGGAGCGCGAGACCTCGGATCCGCCCTTTGCCAAGGGGGATTCGGTTCTGCTCTTTGTAAATGGAATGGGGGGCACTCCGCTTTCGGAACTGTATATCGTGTACCGGAAAGCGGCCGAAGTGGCGGAAAAGCACGGGCTGCGCATCCTGCGGAGCCTGGTGGGCAACTACATCACTTCCCTGGAGATGCAGGGATTTTCCCTCACCCTGCTGCGGATGGACGAGCAAAGCTTGAGCCTGTGGGACGCCCCCGTGCTGACGCCTGCCCTGCGCTGGGGCAGGTGAAGCGGGGGAGCACCATGGCAGAGACGGTGCGCAAGGAGCAGGTGGTCCGCTGGCTGCGGGCCGCCGCACAGAGTATGCGGGAGCAGAAGCAGCTGCTTACCCGGTTGGACAAAGCCATCGGGGACGGGGATCACGGGATCAACATGGACCGGGGCTTTGGCAAGGTTTTGGAACAGCTGGATGGTGCGGCGGATCTGGCAGGAGTCCTCAAAACCGCGGCCATGGCCCTCATCTCTTCGGTGGGCGGAGCCAGCGGGCCGCTGTACGGCACCTTTTTCCTGAGAGCGAGCGCCGCAGCCGCCGGCAAGGAGGAGCTGTCCGCTTCGGATCTGCACACGCTGATGGAGGCGGGGCTGGAGGGGGTGTGCCAAAGAGGGAAGGCGCAAGCCGGAGACAAGACCATGATCGATGCGCTTTTGCCGGCCGTGCAGGCTTTCGGCCGGGCCCTGGCTGAGGCGGAAGATCTGAGCTCGGCCCTGGCGGGGGCTGTGGAGGCCGCCCGGCGCGGGGCCGAGGCCACCATCCCGCTGATCGCGCGCAAGGGCAGGGCCAGCTATCTGGGGGAGCGGAGCGTCGGGCACCAGGACCCCGGCGCCACCTCTTCCTACCTGCTCCTCAAGGCCCTGCAGGATTCTCTTGTCTGAGATTCTGAGTGCCCGGGATCGCCGGATCTCCCGCCCCGGTCCGTGAAAAGAGCCAACCGGTGGGTTTGTCCGTTAGGTTTATATGGTAGGTATAGTCCTCGTCTGTCACAGTGAGCCCCTGGCCGCCGCCGTCATCGCCCTGATACGGCAGATGGTGCCGGAGGTCGTTCCCATCGCGGCGGCGGGGGGAGTGGAGGATCCCCAGAACCCCTTCGGTACCGATGCGCTCAGGATCCAGGCGGCGGTGGAGTCGGTGTTAAGCGACAGCGGGGTTTTGGTGCTGATGGATCTGGGCAGCGCCCTGCTCAGCGCGGATACCGCCCTGGAGCTGCTCGGTGAGCAGCGCTCCGGCCTCATCAGGCTCTGCGCCGCTCCCCTGGTGGAAGGCTCCCTGGCTGCGGCGGTGATGGCCGCCGCCGGCGGCTCTCTGGAGGAGTGCGCCGCGGAGGCCGAGACCTCTCTCGGGCCCAAAAGGGCTCATCTGGGGGCCGGGGAGGCCGTATCGACCGGCGCTCAGCCCGGCCGGCGTGCGATGATCGCCGCCACGGCCGGCAATCGCGGCGGGATCAGGGCACCCCAAGCCGAGGCGCGGGTGGTCATTCGCAATATCCTGGGACTGCACGCCCGCCCGGCGGCAAGCTTCGTACAGGCGGCTTCGCGGTTCCGATCGGCGATCCGCGTTTCCAGCCCGAGCCGCGGCAGCGCGCCTGTGAGCGCCCTCAGCCTGAACGGGCTGGCCACTCTCGGAATCGAGCAGGGCAATGAGATGCTCATTCAGGCAGCCGGGGAGGACTGCGATGAGGCGGTGGCCGAGCTGGTCCGTCTGGTGGAGTCCGGCTTCGGCGAGACCTCCACGCAGGAACCGGCGGCACCGACCCGGACCACCGGGGGCTCGCAGCCTGCCGAAGCTCCGCCCGAAAGTCTGCTCAATCCGGCCGGGGGCGTGGATGAGGAGGGACGGATCAGCGGGCTGCCCGCCTCCCCGGGAATAGCAGTGGGTCCCGCGGTCCTGCTCAGGCGCCGTGTTCCCGAGGCCCCGCCCGGGTCCGGACGGGGAACCGCGGCCGAGCAGGCCCGCCTGGATCGGGCGTTGAAGGCGGTGCGGCTGCGCATGGAGGCGATGAGCGAGGAGGCCCGCCGCAGGGCCGGTGAGGCGGAAGCGGCCATCTTTCACGCCTATGCCCTATCTCTTTCCGACCCCGCCTTGATTCAGAGGGCACGGGAGATCCTCGCGGAGCGAAGGGTGCCCGCTGAGACGGCCTGGTCCCTGGCCGTCGGCGCCTTTCTGGAGCTCTATGAGGGACTGGAATCTCCCTACCTGAAAGCCCGTTCCAGGGACCTGGCCGACCTTCTCAACCAGGTGTTGCTCGAGCTGTCCGGCGGTGGCGGGGCGTATGAGGAGCTGACCGAGCCGGCGGTGGTGCTGGCCGAAGATCTTTCCCCTGCCCAGCTGATCCGGCTCGGTCCGCAGAAGGTGATCGGTATCGCCCTGGCCCGCGGGGGAGACACCTCCCACACCGCTATTCTGGCCCGCTCCCTCCTGATTCCGGCCGTGGTTCATCTGGGTTCGGCGCTTCTGGATCTGGAGCCGGGGACTCCGGTGGCTGCCGACGGCGGGACCGGAGCGTTCTGGATCGATCCCGAAAACAGGGAGGCGCTTCAGGAGGAGCGGGATCGCTGGCTGAAGCAGCGTGAGCGCGAGCGGGAACGCTCCCGCCGACCCGCCGTGACCCGGGACGGCGAGCGCATCCGGGTGTTGGCCAACATCCAGCAGGTTCGGGAAGCGGCCACGGCGGCGCAGTGGGGGGCGGAAGGAATCGGGGTCCTGCGCAGCGAGCTGCTCTACCTGGAACGGGAGCAGCCACCCTCTGAGGAGGAACAGATCGACGCCTACAGCGGCGCCGTCCAGGCCCTGCCCGGATGGGAGGTCGTGGTGCGGACTCTCGATCTGGGGGGCGACAAGCTGCCGCGTTTCTTGCACCTACCGGGTCAGGAGAGTACTCTGCTCGGCCTGCGGGGCAGCCGGCTGTACCCCGAGATACCCGAGATCATCCGCACTCAACTGCGGGCCATCCTCAGGGCCGGTGCCGTTCATCCCTTGAAGATCCTCTTCCCCATGGTGGCTACGGTGGAGGAGCTGCAGAGCCTGCGGCGGCTGGTGGAAGAGGCGCATCATGAACTTGCCGAAGAAGGCCTTCCCCATGACGCCGGCCCGCGAGTGGGGGTGATGATCGAGCTGCCCTCCGCGGCCCTGCAGGCGGAGCATCTGGCCCGTTCGGCGGATTTCTTCAGCATCGGAACCAACGACCTCTGCCAGTACGTTTTCGCCGCCGAACGGACCAGCGCCGTGCTCGCGGGGTTGGCCGATCCGCTGCACCCGGCGCTGCTCACCCTGATCGACCGCACGGCAAAGGCCGGCAAAGCTGCCGGGATTCCGGTGGCGGTCTGCGGCGAGCTGGCCGCCGTGCCCCTGGCCATACCGCTGTTGGTCGGGCTCGGCGTCGGCGAGCTGAGCGCCTCCCCCCCGGCCATTCCCCGCATCAAGGAAACCCTGGCCGACCTGTCTGCAGAACAGGCCCGGGATATCGCGGCCCGAGCCCTTCGCCTGGATTCGGCCGCAGCGGTGCGGGCTCTGCTGGCCCGGCACTATCCGGCGCTTGCGCCTTAGAACAAACAATCGTGCCGGGCCCGGGTCGGGCTGCGGACATGCGCTGCAGCCTGCACCGTCCCGACCGGCCCTCCGGTTATGCGAACTCCTCGATACCCAGTTCCTCCAGCTTTTCCGCCTTCGGTACCCCGTTTTCGTCCCATCCCATGAGATCGTAGTAGTAACGCTTCGCCGCCTCCATCTCCGCAGGATTCAGGGCCTTGTCCTTGAGCGCGCCGTCGGGGGTCGTCTGGAAGAACCGCTCGGGAAGTTTGTCGTCCTTTGCCGTCAATCCGGCTTTGAGGTTGAATAGGCGGCAGAGGGTGAGCACCCGCTCGGCAACCCTGATCTGCTCCATCACTGTTGTGTCCCATCCGGTCACCGCCGTTACCAGCTGGACGATGTGGGAAAACGAGTAGGGGAGGAAGTGGCAGAGCAGCAGGCAGTCCGAGATGATCCTCTTGCAGTGGTGAGCCTTGAAATAGGCGATTTTCCTGGGGCCTCCATCCTCCAGGGTGGTGGGTTCCAGTCCCAACGGCAGAGCATCGTCCAGGTTCATGGCGAGTTTCGTTCCGTAGCCGCTCATCAGGATGTCCATCATGTTATCCATGTGATCCGCTCCGTGGGGATTCACCATGTAGCCCAGCCCAAGGCCCTTGCTCAGGCGCGGTTCATGCATTGGAATCTCCAGGCCCTTGACCTGCATGGCCAGCCGCTCCGCTCCCCGCCCGATCCGCTCAGCCGCCCTGGCCGATCCTTGGGCCAGGAGCTCACCGATCCCTTCCCGCCGGACGATGAGCTCGATCACCTGGAGCATGGCCTCGGCATTGCCGAAGCTGAGATCGATTCCACCGGTGTCTTCTCTGCTCAGCAGACCCTTCTCGAAGCACTCCATGGCGAAGGCGATGGTCACGCCTGTGGAGATCGTATCCAGGGAATAGGCATTGCAGAGGGCGTTCGCCCGGGCGATAGCAGGCAGATCGTCGATTCCGCAGCAGGAACCGAAGGCGCCGATCGTCTCGTACTCCGGTCCGCCGTACGCCCTGTCGACCGGGTAGGGCTCTTGCGCCTCCACGACTTTTTTGCACCTGACCGGACAGGCGAAGCAGGCCTCCATGCCCACCCGGATGGTTTCCCTGATCCGGGTCGGTGATATGCTGCCCACGGCGGGGAATCGGCCTTCCCTGAAGTTGTGAGAGGGAAGATTGCCCGCCTGCTCGAACAGCTCCATGGCCCCGCCGGTGCCCAGCTCCCGGTAGCCTTTGACCAGGTCCATGTTCTCCTTCAACCAGGCACTCACCCGGCGGACTCCGTCGCGATTCACCACAGGGGGCGGGTTGGTCCCTCTCACCGCCACGGCCTTCAGGTTCTTGGAGCCCATGACCGCGCCCAGGCCGCCCCTTCCGGCGGCGTCGTGGGTCCCGTGCATGATGCAGGCGAAGCTCACCAGATTCTCGGCGGCCGGTCCGATCAGGGCCATCCTGGCGTTCTCATCCGCCACCTCGGAGCGGATCGCCTCCTGTGTCTCTTTGGTCATCTTGCCCCACAGATGGCCCGCCTCTTTGATTTGCACCGCGCCGTCGCGGATCCACAGATAGACGGGTCTTTCCGCCTTTCCCTCCACGATCAAGGCATCGAATCCGCTCCGCTTGAGCTGAGCCCCCCACCACTCGCCGGCCTCCGACTTGGCGATGCCCCCGGTCAGCGGGGATTTGGCCCCAACGGCGTGGCGCGCGGCTCCGCCCAGGGAGATCCCGGTCAGCGGGCCCGCGGCGAAGATCAGCTTGTTTTGCGGGCTCAACGGATCGATCTCCGGTTTTACCTCCTTGAGAAGATAGTAGATGATGAAACCGGTTCCGCCGATGTATCTCCGGCAGAAGGTCTCTTCGAGAGGTTCCGTCGAAAATTCCTGCCTGTTCAGATCGACCCGCAGGAGCTTTCCGTTGTAGCCGCCGGGAAGCTGCTCGTCCATGCGATCACTCCTAGATGTTCGTTCGTGGAATCGAAAGGAATTTTAGCACATCGGAATGGTTACTGGCTACAACCCGCTGTTTCTGCTATGAATTATGTACACGGACAGCGGCCGGCTCACACCGGAATTCTGTTCAGAGAAAGGAGAATGACAAGTGGCAGTCAAAGAGTTGCGTTCCGGCGGCAGGGCGGTCGGAACAATGATTCGGCTGGTTCGAAATCCCGGCATCGCCCGGATCGCCAGGCAGGCGGGGTTGGATTTCATCATGCTCGACCTGGAGCACGGCTCCGGCTCCCTGGAAACCCTGGCCGACGTGGCGGCAAGCGGACGCGGAGCGGGGCTGGAGGTCTTCGCGCGCGTACCGGAGTTGGCCAAGGGCTACGTGTCCAGAGCCCTGGACTGCGGCTGCACCGGCGTGATGGTTCCCATGGTGGAATCCGGAAAACAGGCGGAGCTGCTGGCCGGCTGGTGCAAGTTTGCACCTGCGGGGAAAAGAGGACTGGGCAGCATCGGCACCCACACCGATTTCGCCGCGGTGAGCGGCGGAGAGGCGCCCGGATTCATGGCTTCGGCCAACGATCAGGTGCTGGCCATCGCCCAGATAGAGACCGCTGCGGCGGTTGCGGAGATCGAGACGATCGCCTCGGTGCCGGGAATCGATGCCCTGCTGATCGGACCGAACGATCTGGCCGTATCTCTCGGGCGCACCGGGGATCTTCAGAATCCAGAGGTGCTGGCCGCGATCGACAAAGTCGCCGAGGCGGCCGGCCGGCACGACAAGATCTTCGGGATGCACGGTCCTGACGCCTTGATGGAGCGCTATCTGCCCCGAGGCCTGCGCCTGATCATGAGCAAGCTGGATATCAGCATGCTGCTCGGTGCCATGAGGGAGATCGCGGCCAAGTGGAAGGAGTGAAGCGCGGCGTGAAGACCCATCGTTTTCAGCCGGCCGAATATCACCTCACCCTCGGTTCCCACACCCCTGTCCTGGAGATCGGGGGCGGGGATACGGTGATCACCACCACGGTCGACAATGCGGGTCGGGATGCATCGGACCGGGAAATCACCCCCCCGGGCAATCCCCAGACCGGTCCTTTCTATCTCCGCGGGGCCGAACCGGGGGACGCCCTGGCCGTTACCTTCGACCGGATCACACCCAATCGTCCGATCGGCCGCACCCGGAGTACCATCGCCGCCCACGTGCTGGATCCCGAATACCTGGGGGAATCCCCCGGGGGCAGCGGGCGGGAGGAGGAGCTGCTGGAGTGGCGAATCGACAGCCAGGCCTGGACCGCTACCCTGCTTGCCCCGGCTTTCCCCGCAGGTCAGCTGGTCCTTCCCCTAGATCCCATGGTCGGCTGCTTCGGCACCGCGCCGCCGAAGGGGCAGGCCATCGCCGCGACCACCGCCGGACCCTACGGCGGCAACATGGACTACCGGGGCTTCAGAGCCGGGACAACCGTCTACCTCCCGGTGTTCGTCCGGGGAGCGTTGTTCCACTTTGGAGATATCCACGCTCTCCAGGGGGATGGAGAGATCGTCGGCACCGGAATCGAGGTTTCCGCCGAGGTGGAGCTCACCTTCCGCCTGATCCGGGGCAGGAGCGTCAACGGACCCCGGGCCGTGGACCGGGACAGCATCCTGACCGCGGGAAACGCCCGCCCCCTGGACCAGGCCCTCCAGGAGGCGACCACCGAGATGCTGCGCTGGCTGGTAGAGCTCGGTCTGGAGGAGAAGCAGGCCCACATCCTTCTGGGTCAGTGCGTGCAGTACGAGGTGGGCAACGTCTTCGATCCCGCCTACACGATGATCTGCAAGATCAGCAAGAGCCTGCTCGAGGACATTGGTCTGGAGAGGTCAACAAGAATCTAAAATCCCCGGTTCTCTGTCGGTTTTCCATCCCGGGTGGCAATCGAAGCGGATCGACTAAAGTCCCACAAGCCGAAGTATTCCTGAGCCATTTATGGAAGAAAACGGGTGTTTCGGTGTAACCTGTCCAGGAGGGAGGAATGCATGCAGACGATCGACTTCAAGAAGAGGCTCGGGGCACTGTACAGCGCACCGGCCAAGGCGCCGGTCATCGTCGAAGTGCCACCGCTGAACTTCATCATGATCGACGGGGCCGGAGATCCCAACACCTCGGAGGAGTTCCGGCAGGCCGTGGAAGTGTTGTTCTCCGCATCCTACACCCTCAAATTCCTCATCAAGAAGGGACCCCTGGCCATCGACTACGGGGTGCTTCCCCTGGAGGGGGTGTGGTGGGCCGAGGATATGTCCGCCTTCACGGCCGGGGACAAGGCGTCCTGGCAGTGGACCCTGATGATCATGCAGCCCGAGTACGTGACTCCGGAGCTGTTCGAAAACGCCCTCGAACAGGTGAGGCAAAAGAAGGATCTGCCGGCGGCGGGTCAGCTGCGCCTGGAAACGTTCCACGAGGGCTTGAGTGCCCAGCTGCTGCACGTCGGCCCCTTTTCCGAAGAAGGACCGACCATCCAGCGGCTTCATCGATTCATAGAGGATCACGGCTACCGACGGAGGGACAAACACCGGGAGATCTACCTGAGTGATCTCCGGCGGGCGGCGCCGGAAAAGCTGAGGACGATCATTCGCCAGCCCATCGAATAGGGTCAGTGCGAAATCACCGCAACCAGAGGTTTCAGGTAAGGAAGTCCAGATAGTTATCCCTGTCAACTACCGAAAACACACCTTCGGGATAAGCCTCCAACCATTCCCGCGGAGGTGAGATCTTTTTGGTACCCCATTTGAACTCAAAGCCGTAGAGCTTTCCTTCCCGTTCTTCGACGAAATCAATTTCTTTCTGATCCCACGTACGCCAGAAGTAGTTGTTGGAATGAATCGGTTTGTACGCCTGCAGCTTGAGACGATCGCTCACGAGGAAGTTTTCCCACAGAGCACCGATATCATCTCTTCGCGAAAGCGCATTGAAATTGGAAATAATCCCGTTGCGAATCCCGTTGTCGCAGAAATAGTACTTGCTCTTTTTCGTGATTTCCTTGCGCAGATTTCTGCTGTAGCCGCGAAGATTGTACAGCACGAAGGATTTTTCAAGAAGATCGATGTATCTGGCAACGGTTTTGTAGTCAATGCCGAGTTGCGTGGCCAGTTCCCGCAATGATACTTCTTTGCCGACTTGAAATGCCAACAGCCTCAGCAGATCCAACAGGATCTTGGAACTTTTCACTCGATCCAGCTCGAGGATGTCCTTGAGAAGATACGATCCGACGATCTCAGTGACCAGATCGATCTTCTCCGATCGTTTCCGCGCAGTCAGAACTTCGGGATAAGAGCCGAAGATCAGATGATTCTCCAAATACTTCTTCAGATCGAAAGAGCTGTGTTGGCGGCGAAGCTCGAATTGAGACAGGGGATACAAGACGAGCGTTTTTTTCCTGCCCGTGAGCGGCTCGCCGACCTGGCCGGACAGCTCAAATGAAGACGATCCCGTGACGATGATTCGAATCCCGGGGATGTTGTCTACCAAGATTTTCAGACCCTGCCCGACATTCGGTATCCGCTGGGCTTCATCGATTGCTATGAGCTCATAACCTTCAGCGTATTCTGTCAGCCAGTCGAGATTGTGCGAACCTATAATTTCCTGGGCGTGTATATCGTCGCCAATTTCCAGGCGGTATCTCCACCTGGTACCGGAAAGATAACTCTGGAGAATAGTTGTTTTGCCGACCTGCCTGGGGCCGTACAGAACAAGAACCTTATTGGGCGCAATGTGGCGTTCCAGATCGTCATAAATTCTTTGTATTCTCATCAGGGACATAGTAACACGTCCCTCGATGCATTTCAACTATGAGTATAATAGTTCCTCAAAATTATATAATTTTGAGGATTGTAATTCCTCAAATTTATTCACGGTACGTCCCCATCAGCCGAACAGCAGGCCCTGCAGCTGCCGGGCGTTCTGGATCGCCTGGCCGCGGCTGTGATTGTTGAAGATCGCCAGCAGCAGCCGGGATTTGGCCAGCATCCGTTCGATCATCGGCAGCCACCCGGACAGCTCCTCGGAGCTGTACAGGTAGTCGTAGCGGCTGACGTTGTCCCCCTTCCACCAGTTGGCCGCGTTCCGCCCGTGAAAGCGCAGGTAGGCCAGGTCCGAGCTGACCACCTCCGTGGGTTCGGGAAGCTTGGGCAGCCGCGGCTCGTCCACGTTGACCAGGGCGGTCTTCACCTCTCTCAATCCGCGGTATACCGAGTCCCGCTGCCACTCGCTGCCGCGAAACTCCACGGCCTTGGGCAGGTCGGCGAAGGACTCGCAGAGCCGCTGCAGGTGCCTGCGGCACTCGGGGGTGTAGTGAAAGCTGTAGGGAAACTGCAGCAGGATCGCGGCCAGTCGGCCGGCCTCGATCAGGGGCCGGATGCCCTGTTTGTAGCGCTCGACCTCCTGGTGGAAATCCTCACCGATCTTGTGGGTCAGGCTCTGATGCGCCTTGATGGCGAAGCGGAAATCCTGTGGTGTCTTTTCGATCATCCGCTCCAGGGTGGAGGCGCTGGGCTGAGTGTAGTAGGAGAAGTTGAGCTCCACCACGGGAAACTCGGCGGCGTAGAAACCCAAGTACTCCCGCTTGTGCAGTCCCTGCGGATAGAATGGTCCCACCCAGTCTTCATAGGAATAGCCGCTGGTGCCGATCAGAATTCGCTTTGCTTCTATTGGCTTCCCGTCCATAGTTAATTACATTGAATTATTACATATTTCGCAATACCTTTAAGGGATATGAAGAAAGTCCTCTTAATCGCTGGGGTATTGTCCTTACTATCCTTCAATCCTGTTTTCTCCGCCACCGAATCGGAGCTGTACTCGGAGGCGGAGAGCTATTACCGGGCGGGGAACTTCCTGCTTGCCCTGGACACCTACGGCGAGTTCATCCGCAGCTACCCCCTGTCCGACCGGGTGGCCGACGCCCAGTACCGGAGGGGAGTCAGCCTGTTCCGCCTGGGGCGTTTCCGAGAGGCCCTGTCCGCTTTCGATGAGATCGAGCGCCGCTATCGCAGCACCCGCTACTTCGACTACATCTACTTCTGGCGGGGCGTGGCCTATTTCCGGCTGAAGAGCTATCCCCAGGCCGACCAGTCCCTAGGGATATTCCTGCAAAACGTTGAGGACCGGGAGCTTACGCCCCAGGCCTACCTGTACAAGGCTCAGGCGGAGATCGCTTTAAAGGATTATCGCGGAGCGTCCGGGGATCTGGAGGCGCTGGCGGACGGCTATCCGGCCAGCGAATCCGCTCAACACGGGTTGGTCCTGCTGATGTACGCCTATTTGCAGCAGGGGCGTTATCAGGAGATCGAGGAGTTGGCCGAATCCTCCGGCAGGGAAACCCTTTCGGCGCAGAGGCGGGAGCTGTTCGACCTCTATACGGCGGAGGCTCTTTGGAACGACAACCGGGGCGAGGAGGCGGAAGGCATTTTCGATCGGCTTCGATCGGCTGCGGATCCGGTCGCTACGGTCGCCTATCGCCGCCTGTTCATGGCCGCGGCTCAGAGGGGAGAGCTGGCCCGCATGGAGGCGCTGGTGCGCCAGGCGGAGAGCCAGTTTGCCGGAGCTCCGGAAGTGCTGAAGGATCTTTGGGTTCAGGCCGGCGTGGAGAGCTACCAGCAGGGCAAGCTCGACCTTGCCGAGTACTTCCTCAACAAGGTTTGGAGCCTGCCGGACAAGGGCGAGATCGACGAAACCGTACCCCTCTACCTGGCGGAGCTCTCGATTCGAGAGGGAAACCTGAATCAGGCTGCCGCGCTGCTGGAGCAGTACCTTTCGGAAAACCCGAAAGGCGCCGATCTGACCGAGCTCAAGCTGGGGGATGTGCGTCTCCTGCAGGGAGACTACGAAGGCGCCGAACAGATCTACTCGAACTACCTTGCCGACCACCCGGATTCGAGCATCTACAACGAAGCCCTGTACCTGCTGGCCTACGCGCAGCTGCGAAAGGGCGATCTCACACCCGCCCTGGCCCTGGCGGAAGATCAGCTGGAGCGGATGACCGATCCTTCCCTAAGCGATTTGCGGGCGGATTGGTACAAGCTCGCCGTGGTCGTGCACCGTCGACGGGGAGAGACCTCAGCGGCGGTCACCCGCCTGCAGGAATATGCGGAACTGTATCCGGGGGACCTGGGGGCGCGCATCGAGCTGCTCAAGCTTTTTTTCTCCCTGAAGGACTTTCAGGCGATCGTGGGCGAGACCAACCGCCTCCGCCAGGAGTTCCCCAATCTGGCCGAACGCGATCCCTACGTATACCTTTTGTCCAACTATCTGCGAGGCCTCGCCGAGATCAGCCGCAAGAGCTATGCCAGCGCCCTGGAGGCCCTGAACAGGTTGGGCAGAGAGGAAACCGAACAGGCGGGCCTGGATGTAATTTGGCCCTACACGCTGTACTACCAGGGTTGGGCCCACTATCGCAGCGGCGAGTATGAGGCGGCCCGGCAGCGGGTAACCCTGCTGCTGGAGACCGAGCCCTCCCATCCACTCTTTGCTCAGGCGTTGTTCCTGGCCGGCTGGGCTTCTTATAGTCTGGCCGACTACCGTGCCTCCTCCCAATACTTCGCCCGCCTGGCCAAGATGAACACCCCGGAGTCGGACAAGTCGGCCTTCCTGCAGGCCCGCAGTCTGATGAATCTTAGGGATCTGGATACGGCGGCGGTGTTGCTCAAGACCCACTACACCACCAGACCGAGCTCCGCCTTTGCCGATGATGCCCTGTTCGAGTTTGCCGGCATTCAAGCCGAGCTGGGTAAGACCACGGAGGCGGCGGATGCCTATGCCCGGCTGGTCGCCAGTTATCCCCAAAGCCCCCTCGCCGAGGAGTCTTTGTACAAGCGGGGGGAGGTCTACAGCGCCGGCGGCCGCTATCAACAGGCCAAAGATGCCTTTTACGAGTATCGGACCCGCTTCCCCAGAGGCAAGCTGGTCGATGCCTCCCTCTACTGGGGGGGATTGGCCTCCTACGAGCTGGGCGAGCGCTTCGGCGCGGT
>CAZPQC010000094.1:0-15354 GCA_964588525.1 uncultured Spirochaetaceae bacterium | reverse complement strand
TCGTAGCTGGCTCCCTCTTTCCTGATCCCCGCCGGGGACAGGTTGACGAGAATCCTGTCGCCCGGAAAACGGAATCCGCTGTTGCGGATAGCCACCCGAACCCGGTCCCGGGCTTCTCTGACCGCGCCGTCGGGCAACCCCACCACATCGATACCGGGAAGGCCCCTGCGGATGTCCACCTCGACCTGGATCGGGATTCCTTCGATACCTACCGGGGCCTGGCTGGCGATCACGGCGAGCATGGCTTCCCCCTACCTCCCGCATCTCAATGCACATTGCGATGTCTTCATGAAAGATAACGGGGGAAAGGGAATCGCTGCTTTTTAAAGCTCCCTTAGAATCTGCCCTTTTTGATGGCTTCCTGAACCAGCCGGTCACAGCTCTCATTGTACCGATCACCCGCATGCCCCTGCAGCCACCGCCAGCGAATATTCATCGTCGAGCTCAAGCTCATCAGCTGCCTCCAGAGATCTTGATTCTTCACCGGCTGTTTCGAACGGGTTTTCCAGCCGTTTCTTATCCAGTTGTGAATCCATTCGCTGATACCGTTCTTCACGTACCGGGAGTCGGTAAACAGCTCGATCTGCGCGGAAGCCGAATCCGGCCTTTTCCGTACCGCTTGTAAAGATTCGATTACCGCCTGCAGCTCCATCCTGTTGTTCGTCGTCCCGGGAACGAAACGGGCGTCGTGGGTTTCCCCCTCCGGCTCGAGCAGGATGTACGCCCACGCTCCGGGGCCGGGATTGCCGGAACAGCCCCCGTCGGTGTAGATTCGGATTTTCTTCATGGGGCCTGCGGGCGGTCCTCTGCCGGATAGTCCTCTGCCGGGCGGTCCTCTGCCGGCGTGCGCTCAGCCGAGTTGTCGTGCTCGACCCCGTCCTGGTCTTCCCGCGGAAGCAGAATCGTAACAGTCGTACCGCGACCGAGCTTACTGGTCACCTCTATGGATCCGGAATTCCGCTCCACGAGCATGCGGCTGAAATACAGACCGAGCCCGTCATGGGCGGCCTTCGTGGAGAAGAACGGGTCGTAGACCTTCCTCAGATTGGCGGCATCGATACCCATGCCCTCGTCCCTGATCTGGATGCGGTAGTAGTGATTGTAGATGTCCCCCCGGATCAAAACCTCCTCTTTGGGACCAATCCCCGACTCCAGAGCGTTCTCCACGACATAGCGCAGCACCTGCATCAGCTCATCCGGATTGCAGAGCACGACTGCGCGATGGTCTTCCTCGATTCTCAGGCGCGCTGCCGGGTTGATTCTGCCGAACTCCGCCGCTGCACTCTTCAGCAGATGATCCATGTTTATGCTTGCCGGAACTCCGGTGCGGGAACCCACCAATGTGGCAAGCCTGCGCAGAAAGTCGCGGATTTCCAGGTCCCCCTCCTGGGCAACACTGATGAGCTTTTGCAGCTCCCGATGCAGCTTCCTGACCTCGGCCGCCGATGGCTGTTCGGCGTTCTCCAAAGCTTTGAACAACTCCCGGATCTTTCTGTCCAAAGCGATCAAACTGCTGGAAATGAAGTTCACCGGATCGTTTACTCGATGGGTTATCCCGGTGACGATGCCCCGCAGTTCCTTCATCCGGTCTTTCTGGAAGGAGCGCATGTTGCGCAGGTTCAGTTCGTCTATCAACAGTTTCAGCTCCGTGTTTCGCTTTTCCAGGCTCGCGGAATACTGGAGAGTCCGGCGGTAGTGTTTCCGGTATACCAACCGATCGATCAGCGAACAGAACAGCGAACGTATCGGAATGAGGAGCACAAAAAGGATGGCGGTCACCAGGAAACTGGCTATGCGGTCCGGAACTCCGTAACTGACCATGAACAGGTTCTTGGTAGGCTCGTAGAGCACGGTGAAAAACGCGAAGATCAGCAGTGCCAGGATCACAAAGACGACGTAGCGGCTAACGAAGAATCTGATGTTGAACACCCTGTGTTTCAACAGACCGATCAAGAAAAACAATGGAACAAAACAGAGAAACAGATTGGCGAAGTTGCCCATGCTGATGCGCAAGCCCTCGGCTCCGCCGAGGATGAGAGGCAACTGATCGAGAAAAAAATAGGGCGGTATTGCAATGAGAAAACCTGCTATGATCCACTCGAGTTGTCTCTTCTCGTTTGCATGGGGTGTGGTCAGGTAGGAGTGAATCAGCACTACCAGATATACCGCGAAAGCAACTCCGTCGGAAACATTATTGATCTTACCCAGGAAGCGATAGCGCACCAGCCAGAGATCCTGACCACTCGACACCCAGGAAGAGAAGTAGACCATCCGAAACACGGTGAAAATCAGGTAGAGCCCCAGGACCGCGGCCATTATGGACCTGCGGACGGCCTTGGTTGTCCTGGGAGTGGGGAAGTAGAGGGCGAAGAAGACCATGAACCAGGAGGTCAGCTTCCCGAAGTGAATCATAAGATTCGAGAAAAACGACTCATAGTAGAAAGGTTTGAGCGCCGTAAAAACCAGATAGAACAGGGCAGCAAAGATTACCAAGTTCGACGCCTTGTCCTCCGGCAGATGCAGAATCAGGTAGAACGACGTGAACGCCAGGGTGATGCAAAAGATTAGGGCAAAGACCCAGTCGGGTTTGGTGAGAGTAAATGCGGGTGTTATACTGATCGTTAGTCGCTGTCTCCCCTCCCGAATGATTTCCACGGGAAACGGGTGAAAATCCCGGATGCGGGAATCAGCCTCGACAACGTCCCGGACGCTGCGGATTGGATAGCCGTCAATGGAAACGATCCGATCGGTGTTCGGTTGCAGTCCCGAAGATACCGCCGGCGAGAAAGGGGTCTTCGGCGCGAAGATCACCTTGCCGTCCCGGTTAACCACCTCCGGGTAGTTCACCACCAGTCCCGTGTTCGGTTTGACGAGATACCGTACGAAGTACACACAGGAGACCGCGCTGAAGATCACTGCTATGCTGAACAGCAGAAGAAAGCGCTGCTTGAACCGGATCAGGCTTCTGAGGGACATGATGCGGCCTCAGTACGTTTCTCTCTCATACTGATGTATGGGACGACGCATCCTCAGTATTTGTCGGCCTTCGAAGATGCCGGCAACCACGAAGAAATCCCGCAAGGCCGAATGTCCAAACTGCATAACCTCTTCGGTCACGCAGAAATTATCCGGCCGGACGAACTTCTGGCCTAGATGAAAAATGGAGTTCAGACTGTCGGAAACGATATGGCCGGTGTTTTGTTCCGTGTAGGGGGTGTTGCCAATTTGAAGTACTATACGGAAAGACAGGAAATTCGGAAAGTGGGAGCCCTCGATATCGTAGAGGTGTTTGAACAGCATGAGTCGGAACCCACAGGTCAAGGCCGGGCAGGTTTTCGCGTCAAAGGGAAACAGAACGATGCCCCCAAAACTGAACCACATCCACAGCCGTCCGCCGAACTTTTTCACGAATCCGTCTATATAGGTGCGAAACGATGAAAGGGCGACGGATAGATTCTGCGGATCGTAGCGCTTCTCCATCTGGTCCTTATCGTCGAGTTCGATGAACATCATGGAAAAGGTGTACTCCCCCCCGGGTACCACGGACGACCAGTCGCTTCCCGAAAGGATGTACGGCGCTCGTTTCATCGCCTCTGTGGATGCGGCGGCTACAGCCAGAGCGGTTGGATGCACGTCCCGGGCATAGTCGAGAACGGTTTTGAGCCTGCTCATTCCCACGCCGCTTTCCAAGCTTTGCCGGTTGATGTAATCAACCGCGCCGTCGTGAAACAGGCGGCCCACATCCTTGATCTTCGCGCCCGGGTCGATGATCCCGTAGAGGATGTTTTCCTTTTTGTTGAGGTTTCTCAGGTAGCCGGCTATCTGTCGCTCCTCGATCGCCGATATATCCAGATAGCAGAGCGTGGGCGCAGCCGCAGCCTTGAGCGCAGCCGAAAACTCCTCCAATCCCATAAAGCGTACATCATCGACAACGCCCTTTCGCCGGCGCAGCTTCAGTTTTTCCGGCAGTTTTTTACTGCGGGAGAATACCAGGATATCCACCGCTTTACTCCCATCTCGGCTTGTACTGGTAGAGAAGATTGTGGCGGGATACACGCAGAGGTTTGAAAAACCTATTCAGCTTATTGCCCATATCGGAATACACGCCCGGGGTGATCACCAAGCTGTCATTTTCGGCGAACTCGGATTCGATGACCTCGAGTCTTCTCAGGGTGTCGCTGCGTATTCTCTCGAAGTTCCCGTAAAACGGGCAGGGACCGGTATGCACGGCAAGGCGAATCTGGAGAGCTTTGGAGAAGGGGCAGTGGAAGAGATTGTACATGAACAGCTCGAGCAGCATCTCCATTCCGGAAAGGACCGCTTGAATGTTCTTGTTCCCGTAGTAGAAGGCTGCAATTCCGCCGTCCCCCTCCCACTGCCACAGACGGCCGTCTCGATTCTCCACGATACCGGCAAACAACCGCCTTACCTCATTGTACACCTGGACCACCAAGCGCTTGGAATAGGTGCGCACCAGCGCGGTGTTGCCCACGGTGTCGATACGCAGGAAGCTCAGCTCGTGGATCTGGCCTTCGATCAGCACGCCCCATCCCTTGGTCTTCCCCCGCGCCCCCGCCTCCATGAAGATGCCCTGATCCTCCTTGAATCGATACCCCAGGACTTCCAGCTCCTTGACGATCTGGGGAAGCAGACGGATGGACACCGGCCGACCCATCACGCCCGCTCGATCCACCTCGACGAGCAATTCGGCGAAGCGATGGATATTGCCGCTGCGGGCCAGGTCGGAAGCGATCTGCCGCGCGGCATCGACCTGGGGTATGGGGATATTGGCAGGAAAACCGGTACGCTCGTACAGATCATATCCGCCGATTACCCGGGCTGCCAGGCGTTCCATCAGCGTGACCTCCATCGACTGGGAGAGAGACTGGGAGATGTAGTTCTGAAGACGAGGACTGATCTTCACGTTTCCCGCTCCGGTGCCGGAACCGGTTCCAGCTCCGGTATGTCCAACTCCGGGGGTATGCGTATCGGTTTGCCCTGTTCGTTGATGCAGGCCCAGGTGACCTGGGCCTCGGCTACCAGCTGGTCATCCCGATAGATATTCTGCTGGAAAACCATCCGGACCTTCTGCTTCTGAATCGAACGGGTTTCGATGCGCAAGATTTCCCCGATGCCGACCTGCAGCCTGTAATCGATACAGATCCTGGTTACCACAAAGCCTACCCCTCTGCGGCGCAGCTCGCGGTAGGGTACCGGAAGCTCTTCTAGAAGCTGAATGCGGGCGTATTCCAGGTAGTTTAGGTAGGTGGCGTTGTTGATGTGACCGTAGCTGTCACATTCGTAGGAACGGGTTTTCAGTTCGGCGACGTGTATCATTCGCCTGGATTGTAGAGGCTATGTACTTGCGGGTCAAGCTTTCTGGGTCAAGCTTTCTGTTGACACGAAAAAGTCGCGTTGGTATATTTCTGGAGTTCAAGACTCGCTCTTACATGGCGGCGTAGCTCAGGTGGTAGAGCAAGCGGCTCATATCCGCTGGGTCAGGGGTTCAAATCCCTTCGCCGCTATTTTTTTGCCAACAGCAATCCCGGCGGTGTCCTTCCGACAGCTCCCTGAAGCGGGCCAGATAGAAGATCAGGCGGACTAGAAGATCAGGCAGATCTGCAGATCGCAGACGTTGGTATTCGTCGGACCCGTTTTGAGCAACCGTCCGACTGCCTCGTAGAAACTGTAGGAATCGTTCTGCCCGAGGTAGCTCGCTATCGACAGCTCTTGCCTCAGGGCCTGCTCGAGGATGTCCACCGATGCGAATGCGCCGGCCGCATCGGTGGGCCCGTCATTTCCGTCGGTGGCCCCGGACAGGAAGTAAATCCCCTCCGCCGCAACCCCATCAGCAGCGGCGAGCTCCTGTAAAAAGGACAGGGCCAGCTCCTGGTTGCGGCCGCCCAGCCCCTTCCCCCGAAGCGTGACCGTCGTCTCCCCCCCGCAGAGCAGGCAGGCTGGTCTTGTTGCCAGGAGCTCCAGGCTCCGCATGTCCAGGGCGATGGCGGCCAGGACTTTGGCCACTTCCCGGGCCTCTCCCACGACACGGGAGGACAGAACAACCGGGATGTAACCCAGGTGTTCCGCCTTGCCCGCTGCGGCGCTGAGGGCCGTGTAGTTGGTTCCCAGAAGGACATTGGTCACAGCGGCAAATACCGGGTTCCCCGGTTTGGGGGTCTCCGGGAACTCGCCTTCGGCTCCCCGCCGCAGCAACTCCACCACGACGGGTGGCAGCCGCTCTTCGATCCCGTACTTGGCGATGATGCCTATAGCCTGGGCGAAGGTCGTCTCATCGGCCACGGTCAGGCCGGAAGCGATCGTATCCAGGCGGTCCCCCACCACATCGGAAAGAATCAGATTCAAGGATCTGGCCGGATGCAGAAGCTCCGCCAGACGTCCCCCCTTCAGAGCGGAGATATGCTTACGGATGCAGTTAAACTCCTGAATCGTGGCGCCGCAGGCCAGCAGCACCCGGGTGACTCTCCGCTTGTCCTCCAGGGAGAGGATCAGGGGCCCTCCCCGTCCCTCCCCTTGAAACGGTGCCGGCAGAATGGCCGAACCGCCGCCGGATATGAGGTTCACCACCAGGGTCTTCTCATCCGCTTGGCGAGCCAGCGCCGCAACCGCTTCCGCCCCCCGCACACCCTGTTCATCGGGGACCGGATGTCCCGCTTCGATCAGCCGGATCCGTTCCAGCTTTTCGGTATGTCCGTACTTGACTACGACCACACCCTCGGCGATGCGGTCCCCCAGAACCTGCTCCAAGCCCGCCGCCATGGAGGCGGAGGCCTTGCCGGCCCCCAGAACCACGATCCGCTCGAATTCCCTCAAGTCGACGGTGAACGAGGTGGATTCCGATCGAACCGTGAGCTCTTCACCCTCCAGGCGAAGACCGGCGGAAATCAGCCGCTTGGGATTGACCCGTTCTACCCCCGCACGAAAAATGCTCTCCAGATCCCCGTAGGCTCGCTTCTGTTCCGGCACCAGCCACCCCCGTATTCAGACTAGGTTTCCGGGGTTGCAAGGATGAAACATCCCGGTACTGTTCTGCCAACCGTTCCTCTCCCCCCGCAAAGGCTTGCCCCCCCGATTACCACGGCAACGATCGAGTCCAGGAGATCGGGAGCGCCCGCATCTCCCTTCCCCATAACATACTTCAACACCTAAATCGTACCGGCCAGAGAAGCGAGAAATGATGAGAGGATATAGATGCGCAGCAAATGCTTTCGAAAATTCCTCCAAGGTTCGGACTGATTTCAACTTCTGGAGTCTCCCATCGCAGGTTCAATCTTTTCCGCCCAGAGCATTGTCCGATTTCATTTCCCTGAGCACCTCTTCGATCACCTCGAGGGTAATCTCTACATCCTTGTCTGAATGCGCCGCGGTAACGTAAAACTCGCCCATCTGGCTGGGACGGGGGAATATGCCCCTGCCGATCAACCGCCAAATGAAGTCGTGGTGAACCTTGAAACGCGACTGGGCGCTGTCCCGGGAGCTCTCGATCTTCTTCAGCTTTGTGAAGTAGATCTGAAACATGGGTCCGAGCCCCTGCACTACCGCTTCCACACCCACACTGTCTATTATGCTTCGGATGCCCGACATCAGCTTACCGCCGAGACGGTACAGATGATTATATACCTGTCCATTGTTCCTCTCCAGCACGCCTAAGGTTGCATAGGCTGCCGCGATCACCACTCGATTTGCGTTCAACGTCCCCGCCCGCAGAACCTTGTCTTCGGCTATGAGGTCCATGATCTCTTTCCGACCCCCGTAGGCAGCAATGGGAAATCCGCCGCCGATCGCCTTTCCAACTGTGGTAAGGTCCGGTGTTACCCCGAACTTCCCCTGGGCGCAGTTCAAACCCGCTCTGAAGCCGGTAATCACCTCGTCGAAGATCAGCACGATGTTGTTCTTTTTTGTCAGCTCCCGCATCGCTTCCAGGTACCCCTCGTTGGGGGGAATACAGCCGCTGTTGCACATATAAGGTTCGGTGATCACAGCCGCGATCTGATCCTTGTGCTCGCGGATCGTCTGCGCCAGTATCTCGACGTTGTTCCATGGAATTGTCAGAAGATCGTCCCCGGCGTGTGCCGCCATACCACCGGAAGCGGGGACCTTGTTGGGCTTATCCGGCGGTCCCAACCGCTCCGCGGTCACTCCACTGAGACTGAAGCAGGTGTTGTCCAACCACCCGTGGTAACAACCTTCGAATTTAAGCAGCAGGTTTTTTCCCGTATACGCGCGGGCCAGCCGGATGTTCATCTGGTTCGCTTCGGTCCCGGAGTTCACAAACGATAAGCGTTCGAAGCAGGGTACATGTTTAATAAGCTTCTCCGCTACCTGCAGCTGCAGCTCGAAGGGCTGCGCATAAAAGGAACCCTTTCTCATTTCCGTGCTTACGAAGTCGAGAATTTCCGGGTTTGCATTCCCAAGAATTGTCGCCCCCAGGGCCGCCAGATAGTCGATATACTCGTTGCCGTCCGCATCGTAGAGTCTCGATCCTTCGGCCCGCTCAATGAACAGCGGAAACGGATGGTAACCTTCAAAGGTCGATCGAGATTTGCTGGATACTCCGCCGGCAACTAGACTGCAAGCCCGGTCAAACAACCGTTTCGATTTTTCAACAGTATACTTCGCCATAACTGCTCCCCTTTTCTCAATTTATCTCAAGATCAGAAGAAACTTCTCTCAAATGCCGAGATAATATCCGAAAGAGCTTTGCCTGTCAATCGGCAACAGAAAATTGTCAATCTAGAACGATATCTTGACATACTTCAAGATTTGAGCTAATATATTTCAAATCCTGTGATTTATTTTATCGAAAACTGAGATAAGAGATGAAACCGATCTCCGACCACGAGACGATGAAGCGCAACAATCAGCTGGCGATTCTAAGGACGATTCGGGCGTTGGGACCGGTCTCGAGAGTGCGGCTTCAGAAAGAGACAAACCTCAGCTGGGGAACCATCACCTCATCGATCAAGGAACTGCTCGAGAAAAGGGTGGTGAATGAAATCGGGGCTGTAAACACGGGCGTGGGAAGGCGTCCGGTTGAGCTGGATATGAACACGGCCGAGCATTTCGTGGTAGGGGTGCGTCTGGGCAGCTCCTATATTCGATCGATAATCCTCGATATCAAGGGAAATACCGCGGCGGAGTACAAGGAGTTCGTCGATGCCCGTGGGAGCAAGGAGAGGATTCTGGAGCAACTGTTCGAGAGCGTCGACACGATCCTCGGCAACGCCGGGATCAACCTGGAAAACGTCGCGGGTATAGGAGTTGCCGCACCCGGAGCAATCGACGCCCACGCCGGCATCTGCTTGTATGCTCCCCACCATCCGAACTGGAAAAATGTGAACCTAAAAAAATCCTTCGAGGAAAGATTCAACAAGCCCTGTTATGTGGACCACGTAAACAACTGCACAGCCCTGGGCCAGATGCTGTTCGGCCAGGGACGGGGGATCGACAACTTCCTCTGCGTTCTCCTGGGAACCGGAATCAGTGCCGGTATCATTATAAACGGAGAGGTATATCGGGGCACGAACTGCGCGGCCGGAGAGTTTGGTCACATGTGCATCGATCCAAACGGCCCCGAGTGCGCCTGCGGCAGCAAGGGTTGTCTGGAGGGCTACGCAAGCGGACCCGCGCTTGCCAGGATCGGTAGAGCGAGGGCAGCGAAGAATCCAATCTCCAAGATAATTGCCCTGACTGGAGGCAGCCTGGAGGACATCTCGGGAGAGGCTGTTTTTCAGGCCGCCGTTGAAGGGGATCCCGATGCGTTGAAGATATTCGAGGACATGGGCTTCTACCTCGGCATAGGAATCAGCAACCTGATCAACCTGTTCAATCCGGAGAGGGTCATACTCTGCGGCCGCGTTTCCCGGGCTCATCGGTTTTTCCTCCCTGCTCTGGAGAAAACCGTAGAGGAACGAGCCTGGAACATTTCGAGAAAGGAAATCAAGGTTTCGTCGATTGAAAATACACCGGTACTGGGGGCCGCCGGAAACGTTCTTCAAGGGATCTACAACGGCGGTCTGCTGTTCGACACCTTTCAAGCGAGGGGAAGGACGGAACGAGGCAAACCTGATGTGTGAGGACAAACCGGATCGTAGATCCAGATAAAAAACTTAAGGAGGTCCACAAAGAAAAGGTGTATCTCAGTGCTCATAGTCCTGGATATGATGGCAATCTGTCTGCCAGTCTTTGCCGGTCCGGGGAAACCGGAAAAAGAGGAGTTGACCTTCCTCTACGTTCCGGGAGAGGCCGACCCCTTTTATCCGTCCATCGAGCTGGGGGCAAAGGACAAAGCCGCAGAGCTTGCGGGGGACAAACACTTTGAATAGTATACGCAGAAAGTATATCGGGAGTGATCATGAAACCAACGGTCTTTTTAACCGGTAGCTCCGGGCGAATCGGAAAACGGGTATTAAACAAACTCTTGAGTAGGGGGTACCGGGTCAAAGCTCTGATACACAAGAACAAGCCCGAAGGGCTCGCTGCCGGGGATGTCGAGTTCGTCCATGGCGATATTCTGGACCGGAATCAGATGATCGCCGCTGCGGAAGGCTCACAGATCATCTGTCACCTTGCCGCCACCTTCGATATGTTTCCCCCGATTGTCTTCGAAAAGGACAATACCTCTCTGTTCGACAACATCATCCGGGGTACCTTCAACCTGCTGGAAGCGGCAAGGAACTTGAGTGAGTTCAAGCTGTTTGTCTTTGCCAGCACCGACGCCCTGTATGCTACCGGACCGATCCGCTACGACACTCCTATTACTGAAGAAACGCCGATCCACCCGATGCCGGGCAGGTTCTACGCCTTGGCAAAAGCCGTAGGGGAGAGCCTCTGCCGAAACTACGGAAAAACCTACGAAGTACCCTGGACGGTGATCCGCATAAACTGGGCTCTGCAGGAGAACGAGCTGCTGCGCATCTTCAGATACGAGTTCTGGGAGGAGGACTTGGATCCCAAGGAGAGACGGCGCCTGGAACCGAAACTCGGCGGCGGCAAGGGCCTGCTCTGTCCCCTGTTCGCCGACAGCTCCCCCGCCGTGGATCAGATCGCCGACCCCGACGACACGGCGGAAGGATTCGCCCTGGCTATCGATCATTACGACAGAGCCAAGAACAACATCTTCAACATAGCCGCACCCGGACCTTTTCGCTACCAGGATTTCATCGAAAGGGTAGCCGCGAAACTGGGAAAGGTCTACGACAGTGCCGTGGTGCAGGGGTACGAACCCTACTCTATCAGCAACGCCAAGGCTGGCGAGCTTCTCGGATACAAACCGAAACACACCATGGAGAGCATGATCGAGAAAGCACTGAAAGGTATCAAGTGAGATGAATGATAAACCGTCGTACGGAAGCGATTCGGCACCCAAGCTGGGATTGGTGACAAACTCCATCGGGGAGTTCAACGACGCCGGAAAAGAACACAGCGAGAAGAACGTTCGGGCTTTATTCGAGGCGCTCAAAGGGGAGGGAAGGATCAGCAAGGACTCCATCTACTACGGAAAGCGCATCTTCGGCTACCACGAGGCCGGTGCCGTGGCGGAGGAGTTCGCCAAGGCCCAGGTTGACGTGATTTTGATCTTCAACTCCGCCTTTCCCAACGGATATGTTTTTCCGCTCATCGCCATGAATCCATACTTGCAGCGGATACCCCTCATAGTAGCCGCGGATGAGGAACCGAACCTGGCTATCGGCAGCTCCGAATGGGCCACGAACAGTGTTTGCGGCAACGACATGAACAACTATGTGGCCAAATACATCGGCAGATACACCCGCTTCCTCGACGGATCACCCCTATCACCGGAGTTCCGGAGAGAGCTCAAAACCCTGCTCAACGCCTACCACGCGGTCAGATGCCTTCGCCATGACTACCTGGGCCGTTTCGGGGATGCTCCAGGGGGATTTCACTCGGCAACCGGGGACCAGCTGTTGTACTTCAAGACCTTCGGTACGACGGTCAACACGGTGGATCTGCTGCGGGTGCGTGAGGTCTACGACTGCATGGAAACCGAAGGTCTCAAAGGTACACAGAGGTTCAGCGAAGCGGATATCAAAAAGACTCAGGAGGAGATGAGCCGGGGTCGACTGAATCTGCTCAGTGACCAACAGATGCTGTACAACGGAGCGCGCCTCTACCACGCCCTCAGGGCAATCATCAAGGCCGAAGGATTCACCTCGGCGGCCTTCAAATGCTGGCCGGAAATCCAAGGGGGAAGCTTCAGCATGGTCCCCTGTCTGTCCATTGCCTGGGCTCTCGCCAATCGCGACGTGACAGCCTTTGCCTGCGAATCCGACTGGCCTGGTGCCGTGCTCCAGACCATGGGAACCCTGCTTTCCGGCAAACCCGCTGCATTCCTCGATTTCGTCAACTGGCGCCCGGGCAGCAATATCCTCCAGCTCGGCCACTGCGGCATCGGCATTCCCGGAATCATGGAACCGGAAAATCCTGCCGTGCTCGATCGGGCGAAACAGGAGGGACAACCTCCTGAACAACTCAAAGCGCAGGTACTGGCCGGCGAAGTTGCGGTGACCGATGCCATCATAGAGCATGGGGTCAGCCGCGAGGCGGGGGTTAACGTCGGACCCAGCGTGATTGGCCAGTTTCAGTACGGTACCAAGACCGGCATCGACATGGTACAAACCCCTGAGGGACGGCTGAAGATGCTGGTATTCACCGGCCGGAGCTCGGCCGATACGGCAAGAAACATCCTGTACTCCGGGTCCGACCTGCAGGTAAACGACTACCAAAGGCTGTTCCAGCTCAAGCGAGACCATGGGTTCTCCCACCATCTGGCCGTTGCCGTGGGGGATATCTCCCAGGAGCTCAAAGAGCTCTGTGCCTACTACGGTATCGAGTACATCTCTCCAGACAATTAAGACAGGTGGTCTAGCGTGAGCAATACTCTCACCCTGCCGGATTTTTTTGAATCTTTAACAATGCTGAGGGAAGACCGGGGACTCAAAACGACCCTCCTCGGCATCGGACCGATGTCCAAACGCATCGTCCGCGTTTCCCTGAAACTTGCGCAGCGCAGAGATTTTCCGATCCTGTTCATCGCCAGCAGAAACCAGGTTGATTTAAAAGAACTTGGCGGTGGATACGTCTGCTCTTGGGAGCAGGGTTCTTTCGTAGAGACGATAAGGGAGTTGGCCGAAGAGGTCCGGTTTTCCGGACTCTGCTACATCTGCCGGGACCATGGAGGTCCCTGGCAGCGGGACACTGAGCGCGAGGCTAAGCTGCCCCCGGAGATAGCTATGGAGATAGCCAAACGCTCCTACATCGAGGACCTTCTGCGAGGGTTTGATCTCCTGCACATCGACCCGACCAAGGATCCCCATACGCCGTCCGGATCTGAACTGGAGACGGTGATCCGCAGGACCGTTGAGCTGATCGAATGCATCGAAACGGAGCGAAAATCGAGATCCCTTCCGGAAATATCCTACGAAGTCGGGACCGAGGAAACCAGTGGCGGCTTGACCGAGGCGCAGGTATATGAAGGATTTATTACGCGGCTCAATTCGATCCTCACCACCAAGGGATTGCCGCTGCCCGCGTTCATCGTCGGTCAAACCGGCACCCTGGTTCGAATGACCGAAAACGTGGGTCTCTTCGATGCCGGCGCAGCCGAAGCGCTCTCGAGGGTGGCTGAGAAACATTCCACCGGATTGAAGGAGCACAACGCCGACTACCTGGATGATTCGATACTATTGCAGCATCCTCTGCTCGGCATCACCGCGGCCAACGTAGCTCCCGAATTCGGAGTGGCAGAGACCGAGGCCTACCTGGAGCTGGGCCGGGTAGAAGAGGCGGGACGGGATAGGGGTGATCTCCAATCGAGCTCGCATATCTTCGACGTCATCGCCCGGATCACTATAGCCAGCGAGCGCTGGAGGAAATGGATGATGGGAGAGGCTCGAGATCTGGCTGTGGAGGAGGTTGGAAAAAACGAGCGGTTACGGATGCAGATTGCCCGTATCTCAGGCCATTACGTGTTCTCTGATCCTGAGGTCATCTACGCTCTTGAACGGTTGAGGCGGAACCTGGCCGTGCTGGGAATCGATCTGGATCGATACGTCGATTATAGGGTTGAAAACTCAATCGATCGCTATGTCACTTGCTTCAATCTCGAAAACCTGACGGCGAAAGTACTCGAGCGTTCGCAATCTACCGCTGATTGACGGAATGAAAGCGACCAGGGCCTATTCGGCTCTGGAAATTCTCGACGGTTTCGGGGCATACTGATTCAGTTCATATGAGCTCCGACGAACCTCTCTACTCGGTAATTGAATACATTCTCAATAGGGCTTCCTCGGAGGAGCTGGAGGTCATTGCCGAAGCGGTTAAGCGCCGCCAGAGCCCCGGTAAAGGACTGGGGGGAATAAATCCCCGGGGAATGGCTGAAAACGTAGCGGAAAAGGTCAAGCAGCAGCTTGGGGGGATGCTGGATGTACAGACCATCTCCCGTCAGATCGTAACGGACCTGATCCGACAGAAAGAACCGAATATCAGCGACAAAGAGCTGGAGGTGCTGCTGGACAACTGGCTGCCGGGCACTGCCCGCAGCCGCAGAGAGGCAACGCCAGCGGCCGAGCAGAGCCGGGAGCAAGCCCAGGAGCGGGTAGCCCCGGATGTGCTGATAACCATGATCAGTCAGTACGTATCGGCAAGACAGGGCACCCTCCCCCGGCAGGAGCAGGACAAGCTCCCGAGGAATTGGCAATCCCAATATTGGGAATCCTTTCCCGACAAAGTCCGTGGGCAGATCCGGGAGCACCTGAGCGGCCGGCTCAGCGAAGTGGAATTCTGGAATTCCGTCATTTCCTCCCTCGATCAGTAGTTCCGCAAGAATGGACCAGTACTTCCGACGAAATACCATCGGTATATCCTCCGTAGAGTTTGTCTGGGGCCTGGGAATGCCGGTGGTGATTGAATCCACCTTCCTGCAGCTGTTTCTCCGCAACCTTGGCGCCAGCAACTTTCTCATCGGGTTGATCCCCACCCTGTTCTCCGGAGGAGCCGCTGTTTTCTCCCTTTTCGCCGGCACCCTGACCGGGCACATCGAGCGTAAACGTCCGGCGGTCATCAGCGTGCATGTCGCCGCCGCGTTGCCTATCCTTACCTTCGGGATTCTGCTGGCCGTGACCGGATTCACCTCCTCGATCCTGCTCGTGTTCTTCTGCTGCTACGCCCTGTTTTCCATCGGGGTCGGCTTCATCCTTCCCGTGTGGCAGAACTACCTGGTCAAGATCTTCATCCCGCAGCGCTCGATCTCGGCGCTGTCGGTGATGTGGATCAGCCAGAGCGTGGCCAAGATCATCAGCAGCTACCTCCTGTTGA
>CAZPQC010000093.1:0-15499 GCA_964588525.1 uncultured Spirochaetaceae bacterium | reverse complement strand
CGGTTTCGGACAGACGGCGGCCGCAGAGGGCATGCGCCGTTGCATCGAGAAGGCCAGCCGCTTCGGGATCGGTTTTTCACTGATCCGCAACACCAACAATGTCGGCTTGCTGGCTCTTTACTCGTTGATGGCTGCGCAGGAAGGTTTGATCGGCATCTGCGCTTGCAATGGCGCCGCATCGATGGCTCCCTGGGGTGGAGCCGACCCCTTCTTCGGGACGAATCCGTTCTCGATCGCAGCCCCCGGCGGGGCGGGGAGTCCCATCGTGCTGGACATGTCGACCACTGTCGTGGCTCGGGGTAAAATCAGGCGCGCCGCGAGGCTGAAGGAACGAATTCCATTGGGCTGGGCGCTCGATGCCAGCGGTGTTCCCACCGACGACCCCGAGGCGGCAATAGGGGGGACTCTGGTTCCGGTGGGAGAACACAAAGGCTACGGCATGGCTTTTTTCATCGATCTGATCTGCGGGCTGCTTTCCGGGTCCAGCTATGCCCGCGCGGTGCGCACGTTTCATCAGCCCGAAGGTCCGACCGGGGTTGGAGTTATGACCATGGCAATCGACATCAATCGATTTATGCCGTTTGATCATTTTTCAAAGCTGATCGATGAACATATCCGGACGATCCGCGGTTCGACCAAAGCCGAAGGACAAGGCAGAATCTACCTTCCGGGAGAGATCGAGGCTGAACGGGAAGACTTGAACAAAACCCGGGGCGTGGAGATTGATCCGCCGGTTGTGAAGGCGATCGACGGTCTTTTGGAAAAAAGGGGCCTATCGATTCGCTTGGGGGACGGAGAGGTGCGGGCATGAACAAGATCCTGAGGGTGGATACGCGCACCGCTGACATGAGGTGGCAAACCTGTTCCGACGAGGAGCGGAAGCGGGGCGGCCGTTCGTTTATCGCCCATCACTCTTTATTAGAAATCGACCCTCTGTGCGACCCTTTGGGGAGGAACAACAGGCTGATTATCGCCTCCGGGTTGCTCGGGGATACGCCCGTGACCACGGCCGGACGGATATCTATAGGCGGCAAGAGCCCTCTGACCGGGGGGATCAAGGAGAGCAATGTCGGTGGATTCGTAGGCAAGAAGATGGCCCGCCTGGAGCTGAAGGCGGTACTGCTGGAGGACGCTCCCGACAGCCCGAAGCCCCGGGTCCTGCTCATCCGGAAGGATCGCGCAGAACTGATCGATGCCCCGGAGCTCAAGGGCAGGCAGACTTCGGAAACCTTGAAGATCCTGCGCGAACGATTCGGCGATCATACCGGTCTGCTCTGCGTGGGTCCGGCCGGAGAGATGGGCTTGTCTGGAGCCTGCGTGGCCACGACCGATCACACCGGCACACAGCTGCGGGTGGCCGGTCGGGGCGGACTCGGAGCTGTCATGGGGGTGAAGGGCATCAAAGCGGTTGTGCTGGATGACGAAGGAGCCAAGGCGCCCGGTCCTTCAGATCGCGGCGCTCTAACCGAAGCCAGCCGTGAGCTCGCGAAGATCCTGCGGGACGATCCCAAGACCGACAACCGCCACAACTTCGGTACCCCCGCGGTGCTTTCCCTGTGCAATGCGTTGGGTATCCTGCCCACGCGCAATTTCCGCTCCGGGCAGTTCGAGCAGGCGGAGGCGATTTCGGGGGAGATGATTGCCGAGCTGATCGACAAGCGCGGCGGGGAAGGCCGGAAGGGATTGCCCTGCGTTCAGGGGTGCATCATCGCCTGCTCCAACATTTTCGCCGACCCTTCAGGCAAGACCACGGTTGCTTCTCTCCAGTACGAAAACATCGGGCTGCTGGGATCGAACTGCGGAATCGGGGATATCGACGCGGTCGCAGAGCTGAACCACCTCTGCAACCAGGTCGGTGTCGACACCATCGAAGCCGGCGCCGCACTCGGGGTGGCCATGGAAGCCGGGCTCCTCGCCTTCGGGGATGCCGAAGGCGCCAAGGACATTCTCCGCCAGGTGGGAGAGGGAACGCCCCTGGGCCGCATCATCGGCAGCGGGGTTGTCACAACCGGCCGGGTTCTCGGTGTTCGCAGGGTCCCGGCGGTGAAGGGCCAGGCCATGCCGGCCTACGATCCCCGCTCTCTGAAGGGGATCGGGGTGACCTATGCCATGTCCCCGATGGGGGCGGATCATACGGCCGGCAATGCCCTGGAAACGGCCAGGAGCCACGATCCCCTGAGTCGCGAGGGTCAGGTGGAGATCTCCTTCCGCCTTCAGATCCGGGGAGCCATTTTGGACAGCCTGGGAGTTTGTCTGTTTATCCGGCCCGCCTTCGTCAAGGATCCTTCCCTGGCAGCACGGCTGCTCAATGCCCGCTACGGCTGGAAATGGACATACCGGGATGTCAGGAATATGGGACTCGATTGTCTACGGGATGAACGGGAGTTCAACCGTATGGCGGGAGTTTCTGACGAACTGTGTGATGTGCCGGAGTTCATGCGCACCGAGCCGCTGCCGCCGCACGACAGCGTATTCGATATACCGAAAGAGGATATGGACAAAATCTGGAGCATACAATTAGAGGAGGATGTGTTTTGAAAAAAGAAGGAGTGAAAAACGTACTCGATGAGCAGGTCTGCCTTGTGACGGGAGCTGCCGGTGCAATCGGGGAAGCGATCGCCCGACGGTTTTACGAAGCGGGGGCCAGACTCGTACTACTCGGCCATCATACGCCGGGCACCGAACAGCTCGCCCGCGACCTGGATCCTGCGGGTGATCGGATCCTGTGCCTGTGGGCGGACGTGACTCAAGAACAGGACGTTCAGGTCGCGGTGCAGCAGGCTGTCGAGCGCTTCGCCAGGATCGACGTGGCGGTGAATGTGGCCGGCATCATCCGGCACCTGCCCATCGAGAAGATGAGCCTTGAAGATTTCGAGAGCGTTTTGCGCGTCAACCTCACGGGAACCTTCATCGTCTGTAGAGCGGTGATTCCCGTCATGAAGAAGCAGGCCAGGGGGAAAATCGTGAATATGGCCTCTTTGGCCGGACGTACGGGGCGGCCGGGAGTGGGCGTGAATTACGCCGCCGCCAAAGCCGGCATCATCGGTTTGACCCAAACGCTTGCCCGGGAGGCGGGTCCGGCGGGCATCTATGTCAACGCCATTGCTCCCGGTCCGATTCTCACCAAACTGACCAGGCAGGTGGGCCCGGAGGTTTTTGCCACGTGGAATGCCGGCAGGGCGGTGAGCAAGGACGGGCTGCCGGAGGACGTTGCCGAGGCGGCGCTGTTTCTGGCTTCGACCCAGTCGGACTGGATCACAGGAGTTACCCTGGACATCAACGGCGGAATTCTCATCCGCTAGACATATTTTTCGAGGAGGAGGGCATGCCATCAGCAATAGCGGTTCACATCAAGGATGTGAAAGGGGAAAAGCGGGACCCGCCGCGGGTTTCGTGGATCCTGGTGTCGGAAAAAACGGTAGGCGCCAAGAATCTCGCAGTCGGCATCAATGAGACCGCCCCTGGCAGCATGGTGCCGGAGCACGAGCACGGTGCGGAGGAAGAGGTGATGCTCTTTCTTTCGGGAAGGGGAAAATTCGTGACCGAGGAGCAGGAGATCCCCCTGGAGCCGGGTGTGTGCGTCTTCAACCCGCCCGGCGGCAAGCACAAGATCTTGAACACCGGTGACGAGGTGCTGAGGTTCGTCTGGATCTATGCACCCCAGTTGCCGAGCCACAGAAAAGGAGAATGATGATGTCGAAGTGGAAATTCCCGCCGGACGGCGGGCACATGGAAAAGCCTTCGAAGATCTACTACCAGACAATGACGAAAAAGGACGTGGAAGAACGCCTCAAGGTGAACGACATCCTGCTGATCCCTCTGGGTTCCACGGAGAACCATGGAGACGGTCAGCCCTACGGCGAGGATACCTTCATCGTGACCCGAATGGCGGAGATGATCGCCCAGAAAACGGGCTGTACGGTTTCAGAGCCGATTTGGTTCGCCTCGCATCCGTTTTCCCATCTCGGGCAGAAAGGAACGGTGCCGATCCCGGATCAGGTGAACTCGGCCTATATCCGGGCGCTTATCTGCGGATTTTGGAACACAGGTTTCCGCAAACAGATCTACATGGGCAGCCACGGCCAGGAGTACATCATTCCTTCGGCCATCCAGGAGTGGGGGAAGAAATACCAGGTTCCCGGGGTCATCATCTTTTTGGATGTAACCAAGATCATGGGCGACGGCCTGAAGGACAAAGCGCACGGCGGACCCTTTGAAACACCCTTCCGACATGGGGATGAAGCGGAGAACTCCCTCTGTCTGGCGTTGTTCCCCGAGTTCGTTCAGATGGAAAACGTGGTGGACACGAAAACCTGGGGGTTTCTGCCGGAGGGACATATCGACAAGGGCGGTGATATCTACAATCTCCCTATCCCCGGCCAGAGTCACATCGGAGGAGGGGGGGTGGAGTTCGCCCTCTATCCGGAGGGCGTGCTGGGAAAACCGTCCCTGGCCAAGGCTGAAAAGGCGTATCAAGCCATCGAAAATTATTTGGATTATACGGTCCGGCTTCACAATGACATACTCGAAAAATTCCCCCCTGGTGTGCTGCCGGAGAGCAAATACATGACCCAGCGGGATAAAGAGGAGATCGACAAGCTGCTGAAAGGCCCGTCAAACGGAGGCAAGCATATCTACACCCTCGGCTGGCCGCCGTAAGGGGGCGTGCGATTATACGGGTATAGCAGATTTCGATCCATAGACGCTGATAAAATGCGGGCGGGATAACAATGTGAAACTCCTCATCGGCCATGACCGGTGATACAAGGGGGACACCGATGAAAGCAATCATAAAGACAGATCAGACGGCGGGATCATTTGCAGTCAAAGACACGCCGGTGCCGAAGCCGAAGCCGGCGGAGGTCCTTGTTCAAATCAAGGCTACCGGACTGTGTTATACCGATATGTCGATCCTGAACGGGCAATACAAAGGAAGAAAGCCCGTACCCGTACCGATGATCATGGGCCACGAAGGTGCGGGGGTCATCGCGGGCATGGGTGATGAGGTGAGCACGCTGAAGGTCGGCCAAAGGATCGCATTCGAAGCCTTGAGCGGCTGCGGGAAGTGCCACAACTGCAGAACGGGCAACAAGAACATGTGCACCGATTGGAATCACATCGGCATCACCTATGACGGCACTTTCGCCGAATATATGGTTATTCCCGAAGACCTGGTGCACGTATTGCCGGACGATGTGGAGTTCGCCGACGCCGCTCTGCTCGAGCCGCTGAGTCTCGTGGTGAGATCTATCGAACATGTACAACCCGTGATCGGTGAAAGCGCTGTGATCATCGGACCCGGAACAGTGGGCTTGCTGCATCTGCAGGCTCTGGCTGCGGCGGGAGTGTCCAAGTTGATCATTGTCGGGCTGGATGTCGACAAGATCCGGTTCGGGATCGCGGAAAAATTGGGAGCGACCCATATCGTGAACGGGAGCAAAGAGGATCCGGTCGATACGGTCTTGAACCTCACCGGCGGTCGGGGTGCCGACATCGTTGTGGAAACGGCCAGCTCTCCCAAAGTCTGGGACTTTCTCCTCGACATCGCCGCCGCGAGAGGACGCATTTCCTGCTTCGGGCTTTATCCTGAATCCAATTTCAAGCCCCTCGCCATAATTCGTAGCGGTGTAACAATCTATGGGGATGTGGCGTTTCTGCAGAGGCACTTCATTCGAGCGATCAGTTGGCTTGAGTCGGGCAAGGTGTCGGGACAAGCCCTGGTAACGAAACGATTTGCCCTCGATCAGGCAGAGGAGGCTTTCACGGCGTTCAAGCACAAAGAAACCGTGAAATGCCTTTTCGAACCGTGATATCGAGTATCCTGATCCGCAACAGGCACCGGTGATATGAACCGCAAGTATTTACCTCCCTTTGACACGACCAAGCTGTTTGCCCTGATGGAGGAGTCGGGGGTGGAATTGCTTCTGGCTTCGACCCGCCACAACACCCGCTATCTTACGGGCGGTTATTACTATCCATTGTACATGTGGGATCCTCACGCCCGCAGAACGCGGTACCTCTCGTTCTTGGGAATTCCGCGCGGGAGCCTCGGTGATTCGTTTTTTGTAGGGCGGCCCGGCGAGCGGGAGGTGATGCAGGAAGCGGAGGTGTGGATAAAGCAGTGCTACGAGAGTGAGAAAATAGCGAGTCTGTCGACCGCAGCCAGAATGGTGGAGGTGCTGAAGCAGCGGAATCTGGATGCCCTCCATATCGCCGTGGAGCTTCCCTCGCTTCCGGCCGACGTGTTTGAGCTGCTGAAAGACCGGTTACCCCACGCGGAATTCGTCGACGCTGTGCCCATGATGGACAAACTTCGGGCCGTCAAGAGGCCCGATGAGATCGAGATAATCCGGGAGGGAACGAAGAAGAACCAGGAAGCCTTGGCGGTGGTTCTGACATCGGGCAAGGCGGGAGCCACAACCGCAGAGATCGCTGATCGAGTCGCGGAGGAATTCCGGAAAAGGGAGCTTCATTTCCTGTACGCTCTGGTGTGCGCGGGTCCGAGTTTCTTCAGAGCGGCATCAGAAAAGCGAAGCTGGAGACGGGATCATATGCTGCACATCGATGCCGGCGGAATGCTCGAAGGCTACATCGTGGAGTTGTGCCGAATGGGCTATCTCGGCAAGCCTTCGGGTCTGGCGGAGGACCTGCTGCAGGGATGCCGGGATTTGGAGAGGGCGGTGCTCGCTACGCTGCAGCCGGGAGTCGAGGCCCGCACAGTCCAGAGCAGAGCAGACGCATTTCTAAATGAATATCCCCTTGGGAAATACGGCAAGTTCATTGCCCATGGGATCGGCTTGGTACATCACGAGGATCCGGTAATCGATGCGCATTCCAGTGACCTTCTGCAAGCGGGGATGGTACTGTCCATCGAAATGGAGTTCCGGCACGGCGACGTGGGCCATGTAAAAGTGGAAGACATGGTCGTGATAACTCAAACCGGAAACGAGCTGCTCATTCCTCCAGGCAACGACTGGTTGCTCTCCAATCCCTGACGGGGCAATTGTCAATTTCTGGCTGCCAGGCCTTCTGGTTTTCATCACAATCATGTAGAAAGAAATGAAGAAGATCAGTATCTCCCTGTACGCAACACTCCGTAAAAGAAGATCGGATTTGGCGAATCGAGGACCTGTAACGACGAAGGCAAGCACCATTGGGGAACTGCTCGATGAGATACAGATACCCAAAGGCGAGGCGGCGATGGTCTTCGTGAATGAGAAACGAGCCGTCCTCGAATCCGAGGTGCAAGATGGAGATAAGGTCAGCATCTTTCCTGTTCTAGGGGGTGGATAAGCAATTCATTCGGGTTTGGTCTATGAAAAACGGCCATTACATGCCATTCTATGGCTCGACGGCTGCGCATCGCAGCTGCAGCCGATCAGGCGGAAGCGGGAACGATCAGCAGGACAGGAGCGGTGAGGAAGCGTATTGCGGTCATTCACGGTCCGAATTTGAACATGCTGGGCAAACGGGAAGTCGGAATCTACGGCGGCAAGACCATGGAGGACATCAACGCCACCGTGGCGGCTGAAGCCCTGAAGCTCGACGTGACCGTGGAGTTCTACCAATCGAACACGGAAGGGGAACTGGTCACCTTCATTCAGCAGTGCCGGGGACGCGTGGACGGTATATTGCTGAACGCGGGGGCTTACACGCATTACTCCGTAGCCCTTCGTGACGCCATCAGCGCCGCGCAGGTTCCCACGGTGGAAGCTCACATTTCAAATATCTACAAGAGGGAAGCCTTCCGTCACATCTCCATGATTGCACCGGTGTGTATCGGACAAATCTGCGGCTTCGGCGCATTCAGCTACATCGTGGGACTGCGGGCATTGATAGAGGACAGGCTGGATCCCTGGCTGGTTTGATAACGCTTTGGCGGGGAGCGGAACGTGAAGAAGAACTTTCTGGTTATATCAGGACCCAATTTGAATCTTCTGGGAACGCGGAAGACCTCCATCTACGGGGAAGGATCGCTGGAGGACATCCATCGCGGCTTGCAGCAGCGCGCAAAAGAACTGAACGTGAGCGTCGAATGCAAGCAGTTCAACAGCGAGGGGGCGATCGTCGACTGTCTGCAGGAGGCGCCCGGACGCTTCGACGGCGTGATCATCAATGCCGGTGCTCTGGCCCACTACAGCTATGCACTGCGCAGTGCCATCGGGGCCACGCTGCTGCCGTGCGTCGAGGTATTCATCTCGAACGTGTATGCCCGGGAAGAGGAGTTCCGGCACAAATCGGTGATAGCTCCCGTATGCGTCGGGGTGATTTCCGGGTTCGGTAAAAAGAGCTACCTGCTGGCTCTGGATGCATTGGTCAATCTGACCGAGGTATAGGCAAAGGAAACGACGCATGGGTTTTCAGTGGGGCAGGATGGTAACGGATCTGTCGCAGGTGGAACAGGCCGCCTCCGACGGTTTCGACTTCGTACAGCCGGTGCAAGATCTGGTTGTGAACCTCAGAGACGAGGAGGTTCTTCGACAGAAAGCTCGCATACATGACGGCGGCATACCTTTCAGGGTCTGTGCGGTGCCGCTTCCCGCGGATGTACGGGTAACGCAGAAGGGATTCAACATCTATGTCTGGATGGAGCACTTGAAGAATGCGGTGCACCGTATGGCGGAACTGGGATGCAGAAAGTTGGTCTGGAGCGACGGCAGGGCACGGGTGCTTCCTATTGAAGGGGCTACCGCCGGCTCCAAGGAACAGGTGCTTCAGTTCTTGTACATGCTCTGCGGAGTAGCGGCGGACTTCGATATCGCTGTCCTGATCGAGCCGCTCGGCCCCCGGCGTACCAACTTCCTGAATACCCTGAAAGAAACGGCACAATTTCTGGCCCGGGTGCGGGCGGAAAACCTCTCGTGTCTGATCAGCCTGCGGGAGCTCGAGCCGATCAACCTGACGCTGTCAGACCTCGCCGATTATAGACAGTTCATCGGCCATGTGCAGATGGACAATCCCCGTTCTTACGATGGACCGCGAATTTGCCCCCGTCCGAATGACGGTTACGAATACGCTTCGTTTCTGCAGGCATTAAAGGAGATAGAGTATTCGGCTGATATCAGCCTGCCGGACGATGCCGATGCCGGCGGGTTGGCGTATTGCCGGGGGCTTTGGGCATAAGAACTCCATCCACCTGTGCTACCAGCTGCATCGCCATGTAGTTGGCAAAGCCTTGACTTCCAACCTTGCTGAACGGTAAGCTTGTCAGCTTACAGCCTGTATTGACTTCAAGAAATCACTATTACCGTTCGGCCAGCCGGATACAAGGAGGAATCCAAGTGGACATTGGCAGCCAATATTTGAGCCCCGGAAATCGAAGGAAGTTGGAGGAGCTGGAAAACCCATCGATCCTGGAAATCACCGACAAGTACCTCGCAATCCTCAAGCCTGAAAAAGCTACGGTTATCACCGATGATCCCGCCGATATCCGCTACGTGCGGGAACTGGCCCTGAAAAACGGCGAAGAGGAAAAGCTGGCCATGGAAGGGCACACGATCCACTTCGACGGATACCACGATCAGGCCAGGGACAAGCAGAACACCCGGGTCCTGGTCACCCCGGGGATGAAGATGAGCAAGGTTATCAACACCATACCCCGGGAGCCGGGGTTGGAGGAGGTGCTCGAGATCATGGACGGTGCCATGGCCGGCAGAGAGGCTTTGGTGCGTTTTTTCTGTCTCGGTCCTATCGGTTCCCGCTTCTCTATCCCGGCCTTTCAGATTACCGACTCCTCCTACGTCGCTCACAGTGAGGATATCCTCTACCGGGCCGGTTACGATCAGTTCAAAAAGCTGAAGGGCTCAAAGGATTTCTTCACCTTCGTTCATTCGGCCGGCCCTCTGGACCAGAGGAACAACACGAAAAATGTCGATGAGCGCAGGATTTACATCGATGTGGTCGGCAATCAGGTCCTGACTGTCAACAACCAGTACGCCGGCAACAGCCTGGGTTTGAAGAAGTTGGGCCTTCGGCTGGCCATCTACAAAGCCAATCACGAAGATTGGTTGACGGAACACATGTTTCTCATGGCGGCCAAAGCGGAAGGAAAGAAGCGGCTCACCTATTTTGCCGGCGCCTTTCCGAGCGCCTGCGGCAAGACCGCCACGGCGATGATCCCCGGTCAGATGATACTGGGGGATGATATCGCCTACATCCGCTCCGGTCCCGGCGGGCGAGCCTACGGAGTCAATATCGAGCAGGGAATCTTCGGCATCATCATGGACGTCAATCCGGTCGACGATCCGATGATCTACGAGGCGTTGACCACGCCCCGGGAGCTGATCTTCTCCAATGTGCTCATACATCAGAATCAGGCTTACTGGTTGGGCATGGGGAAAGACCTTCCAAAGCAAGGACGCAATCACTTCAGCGATCATTGGAAGCTGGGGGACAAAGACGAAGCCGGCCATGAGGTTGACTACTGTCACAAGAATGCCCGCTACACGATACGTATCTCTGAGCTGGCCAATGCCGATCCGAAGCTTCACGATCCCGAGGGTGTTCCGATTGAGGGGATTATCTACGGAGGTCGGGATTCCGATACCTCCGTGCCCGTTTTTCAGAGCCTGGACTGGGTCCACGGCGTAGTGATCGGCGCGACCCTGGAATCGGAAACCACCTTCGCCACCCTGGGCAAAGGGGGCGTGCGCGCCTTCTCTCCGATGGCGAATATCGACTTCCTCGTGGTTCCCCTGGGCCGCTACATCCAGAACCATATAGATTTTGGCCAAAGATTGGAAAATGCACCTCTGGTGTTTGCCACTAACTATTTCTTGAAGAAGTATGGCCGCTTCCTCAACGAGAAGGTCGATAAGAAGGTCTGGCTTCTCTGGATGGAGGGCAGGGTGCACGGCGAATACGAGGCCAAAGAAACGCCGATCGGCTACATTCCCAGGTATGAGGATCTGCATTCCCTGTTCCAGAGAGTCTTCAAGCGCGAATACACAACTGAAGAATACGAGGAGCAGTTCTCGATCCGCATCGACAAGTTTCTCGAAAAGATCGAACGCATGGAGAAGATCTACGCGGAAGAGCAGGGAGTGCCGGAGAGCTTCAGCGCTTATTTACAGATCCTGAAGACCCGCTTGGACGAGTCGAGGGAGAAGTACAAGGCCGGGGTGGTCTCCCCGACCGCATTTACCGCTTAGGCGCCGGTCAAACCGTGCTCAAGAATTGATTTCCAGCTCCCGGATCTTGTTGAGCAGCATCATCGCCTGGTCGGACTTTTCCATAGCCCGGCTCCAGGCTTTGCGCAGATCGCTGTTTTCCCGACCCCCGATCTTGTTCAGGTTTACCAGGGTATCGTAGCGATCTCCGGGCTGACCCTTGAGCACTCCGAACAGAATGGCCTTGAGCTTTTCGATCTGTTCGAGAAAGGCATCCACCAGAGTCCTGGCATGACTGTCAACCCGAGCCAGGATATCCGCTATACGTTTCCGTCGGAGCCGCTCCCCCAGGGCTTGGCCTTTGACCTCCTGGATAGCCGCCCGCAGTTCACCCCGGGGACCGAGCATGGCTTCGAGTTCCTCGATTTTTGTCTCCATCTCGATCAGGTACAGAAAGGCGTCGGTGAAGGCATGCCTGTTTTCCTCCTTGTAGAACTCGCCGTTCAGATGGATCAGCTTGAGGGAGCGGGCGAGCGGAGCGAAAACGTTTTTCAGGAATCCTTTGATAAATGACAGGGACAGCGCATGCCGAACCGGAGTATTCCCACCGAACTTGTCTCCCCGATAGTTTAGCATGTCCGGCAGGGATCTGCTGTTCAGAAACTCCAGGGCCTCCGATATCAGAGCGCTCCGTGTGCGGGAGTGGTAGAACTCCAAATAACGACGATGCACCCACTGGCGCCAGAAGTTTTTGAACGGGGAAAACCAATCGGCACCGGCGGCGTGAGGAGCGGGGTAGTAGCGGGGATTCCGGGTGATCAGACGCAGCAGACTGTGCAGGGGGACCCGATCGCGAAACCGGCGGATACCCGCCAGGGCGGAGTGGGTCGTATTCATATCGTCCATCAATTGATGTTCCAGATCGAAGTCCCGGTCCTCCAGATGTTCCTGGTGGAGGAAGAGAAACAGATCGTAGAGCGCCCCCGCCGAGGGGGGTATGCGAACCGTTTCCAGGCATTCGGCAAGCTCTGTCAATGGTTTCTTCATCTCCGCGAATTCCGCTTCCGGGGCCTCCTCTCCCTTGAATGCGGACAGCAGAGCCTCGAAAGGATGACGGCTCAAGTTGTACAGCGCAAAGAACGCCCCGGCGTCTCTGCCGATCCGTTGCCTGTCGGCCGGTGGGATCGTCTCGATCAACTCCTGAAATCGCTTGAGCATCAGGGTGCGCACCGGTTTTTCGTCGCTGAACTGATTGTTTTCCCAGAAAACCTGCGGATCGGTTTCCTCCTGCAAACGTTCCTGAAAATCTTTCAGTTCGTTCCGCGCCAGGAAAGCGATAAACTCGCTTCTCCGCTGGCCCAATACTTCCTGCAGCGGGCCGTACAGGCTGCGGGCGTGCGCTCTGAGCACGAGCAGTTCCTCATGCATCCCGGCCCCACAACGGCCCGGGGAAACAGAAATCAGGGCGGGATTTTCCCGCTCTATAGCGGCGGCCAGACGTTTCAGATATCGTTCCTCGAGCAGGGTGTGCCTGTCTTTGTGGGAAAAAAGGGATTTGACAAAGAGGATGATCCGTTCCAGCAGGTTTAAACTCGCCAGCTCCTCTTCCGGAACAAAGATCGACTCGCTTTCATCCTCCGGCTGCAGCGTCTGCCCGTAAACCGGTACGGAGCCCTGAATGCGAACCAGGAGGGCTCTCCGTTCCTGGTCGTCGAGCTCGCGTACCAACTGGTCGAACACCGCAGGATCTCCCATCACTCTTTGGGTATTCTAGTCCCACATTGCTGCCAGGTCAATCCGTTGGAGTACCGGATGCTGCGGATCGCCGACCGTAGACTGGGGTGTTGACAATTGGCAAAATTCGAATTAAATTGGCAATATGAAAAAATACAGAAATACAATGGTCGACAAATTTGGCCGGATCGTGATCCCAAAAGAACTGCGAGACGATCTGGATATCGAATCGGGAACGGTGCTGTCACTGGAGGAGCGCGGGGATTCAATCCTTTTGAGTCCCCTCCGCCAGGGATCGTATTTAAAGCAAAGCCAGGGCGTCATCGTCTATGCAGGAAGAGCCCTCGGCGATTTGGTCGCTGCGGAACGAATGGCCCGTAGAAAACACCTTCTGAAACGATCCGGATGGAAGAACGCCAAGTGAAGATTCTGTTGGATAGTTCCGTTATCGTAGCGGGGCTGGTCGAAGCCCATCCGATGCACGGGCAGGCCCTTCCCTGGTTGGCCAAAGCGAAAGCCGGGGAGTTCCGCTTGCTGCTCTGCACTCATTCCCTTGCCGAAGTGTTCGCCGTTCTAACTAGCCTTCCGATTCGTCCTCCCATCAAACCCGAGGTGGCACTACGACTTATCGGAGAGAATCTCGAATCCGTAGCGCAAATCGTCGAGCTGGCCTCGTCGGACTATTGGGTTGTAATGAGATCTGCGGCTGCGAATGGGATTGTTGGGGGAGCAATCTACGATGCCCTGATTGCCCGAGCCGCCGAGAACAGCGGAGCGGACAAGCTCGTCACCTTTAACATCGGTGATTTTCAGCGTGTTTGGCCGAGTGGAGCGGGCGTGATCAGCTCACCCTAGTCAAAACGATGCGCCATTACAAAGTCGAGGAGTGGGAGAGCAGGCTCAAACGGGTGTTTGACCGCGTGGACGACTACCTCGAGGAAGAGTACGGCCGCAGATACCCCCTGCACCCCGCGCGTCCGGCCCGGGGAAAGACTTCCAGCAAGGCCCACGACGGCCTGTTCAACATCGGCGCCAGTTTTTCAGCCGGATACGGGTCGAAGCGCGGACCCGGCTACGTCGTGGAGGTCCGCATGGTCACCTTGACCCGGGTGCCTCAGTACATCCGCGATCAGATCGAGGAAGAGGCTGTTGAGCGGCTCCGGCAGGAATTGCCCAGGGAGTTTCCCGATCGGGAGCTGCGGGTCGAGCGGGATGGTCCGGTGTACAAGATCTACGGGGATCTGCGATTTTAGATCGAATCTTACCGGAGTCTCCCCTTCTTGCCGCAGCGCCCAGTTGGCAGCGTCCAGTCGGCAGCGCCCAGTCGGCAAACCCCAGTTGGCAGAGTACCAGGTCTTGAAATAAACAAACCCTTTCTCTAATATAGGTGAATCTCGCCGCCCCCTGCCTATGAATGGATCTGAGGTTAAAACGGGGCTACCAAAGGATTAGCGGAGGAGCACAAGTGAACTACTTTCTGACCGAAGAACAAGAGATGATCAGAGATCTGGCCGCCAAGATCGCCAAGGAAAAGGTGGCCCCGGTCGCCCTGGAGTACGACGAAAAGGGGATCTTCCCGCAGGACATCGTGGAGCTGCTGGCCAAAGCGGATCTGTTCAGGGTGTTCATTCCCGAGGAGTACGACGGCCTGGGCGGAGGAATCATGGAAATGTCCCTGGTGGTTGAGGAGCTGTCCAAAGCCTGCGGGGGGATCGCCCTGGCCTACGCGGCCTCCGGTTTGGGTACCATTCCGATCATGCTTTTCGGCAGCGAGGAGCAGAAGAAGAAGTACCTGCCCCGCCTGGCCGCCGGGGAGATCCTGGCCGCCTTCGCCCTGACCGAGCCGGAAGCGGGCAGCGACGCCGCGGCCGTCAAGACCAAGGCCTTTCCGGAGGGGGACAACTACGTGCTCAACGGCACCAAGCAGTGGATCACCAACGGCGGGGAGGCGTTCATCTACACGGTGATCGCACTGACCGATCCGACCCGGGGACCCCGGGGCGCCTCGGCTGTGCTGGTGGAGAAGGATACTCCGGGATTCGAGTTCGGCAAGAAAGAGGACAAGATGGGGATCCGGGCCTCAGTCACCCGCGAGCTGATCTTCAGCGACTGCAAGGTCCCGAAGTCGAACCTGCTCGGCCGCGAAGGGGCCGGATTCCTGGTGGCCATGAAAACCTTCGACAAGACCCGACCCGGGGTGGCGGCCCAGGCATTGGGAATCGCTCAAGGCGCGCTGGACAAGGCGGTGGACTATTCCCGGGAGCGCAAGCAATTCGGCAAGCCTATATCCGCCTTCCAGGGGATTCAGTTTATGCTGGCCGACATGGCCACTCAGGTGGAAGCGGCCCGGGCCCTGACCTACGCCGCGGCCAGAACCATCGACGCCGGCGCAAAGAACGTGTCCCGGGTCTCCGCCATGGCCAAGGTGTTCGCCTCCGACACGGCCATGCGGGTCACCACCGACGCCGTGCAGATCTACGGCGGTTACGGCTACATGAAGGAGTATCCCGTCGAAAAGTTGATGCGGGATGCCAAGATCACCCAGATCTACGAAGGCACGAATCAGATCCAGAGAGAGATCATCGGCCTTCAGTTGATCAAAGAAAGTCTGCAGAAGAAGGAGTAGTTTTGAAGATCGTCGTCTGTATAAAACAGGT
>CAZPQC010000092.1:0-15974 GCA_964588525.1 uncultured Spirochaetaceae bacterium | reverse complement strand
TACCTCGGTAAGCTGGTGAATGAGTCCAAGAAGCGGCCTCACTACATTGTCCGGGAGCGCGGTGAGAAAGAAGACGATGGATGAAGGTGATCGTTCACGCCGACGACCTGGGAATCAGCCACGGCATCACCGACCGGATCATCGAGACACACCGAAGCGGTGCGGTGCAACGCACCAGCATCGTCGCCAACGGAGAGGCCTTTGACTACGCCGTGGGGCGGTTGCGGGAGAATCCGGGGCTGGCCTGGTCGGTTCATTTGAATCTGGTGGAGGGCCGCTGTTTGGCCGCCGAGCAGGGACTGCCGCTGCTTACCGATCGCCGGGGGTGGTTCAAGCGGGACTTCCTCGGGCTCCTCCTCCTGCCGATCCTGGCGCCGTGGTGCAGAGGCGGACTCAGGCGACAGATCCGATCCGAGCTGAACGCCCAGATCGGGCGGGTAAGGCGGACGCTGGAGCCCGACAAAATCCGCATCGACAGCCATCGTTACGTGCATCTGCTGCCCTTTGTGTTCCCGATCGTGATACAGCAGGCCGGCGCTTGGAGGGTACGGGAGATCCGAGTGGTGAATGAGCCGCTGTTCACGGGCCGAGGCGGGCTTCGGGGTCTGACCGAGCTGATGTCCCCCAACCTCCTGAAATGTCTGATCTTGAGGGCCCTTTCGAGATCCTGCCGGAGGCAGCTTCGTCGTCAAGGCATCGTCTGCCCGGAACGATCTCTCGGCGTGCTGTTTTCGGGACGCATGACGGACCGCATCGTGGATCGAGGTCTGAAGCGGATCGCCCGCAATCCCCCGGCCGAGGATGCCGAGGTGGAGGTCCTCTTTCACCCCGGACCGGCTGATCCGCAAGACCGGTTCGTGTGGAAGGGAAATCCTCGGCAGAGTAGATTCTACATCGCACCGCACCGAGCCGCAGAGACCACCGCCCTGCTGTCCCCCGAGCTTCGCAGGTGCGTCGAGCTGTACTCCGTCGAGTCAGGCTGTACCGAGTCGGGCCGAATCGAATCGGAGAAGCTATGAACTGGATCGACTACTGGGACACGGATCGGATCTTTCGCTCGGTGATGCGGCGTATGACCGGGTACTTTTTCAAAGCCTCGCACAGGCTGCTGAACTACAAGCCGTCGGATGTGGTGCTGGATTTCGGCTGCGGTCCCGGCTTCCTGGTAGAGCAGCTCCATAGCCTGGTTCTAGAGATACACGGTGTTGATACCTCTGACCAAATGATTGCGGAGTGTGCCGGCAAGTTCAGGGACTGCCCGAATGTCAAATTCCACCTCCTGCCTCACGAGCGCTACACCGACCTCTCCTTTCTGAACCCGGGATATACCAAGACCGTGGTCTTGAGCGTGGTCCAGTATTTTCGTACAGTGGCGGATGTCGGGGATCTGATTCGAAGCGTGGCCGCCGTTTCTGCTCCGGGAGCCTGTCTGCTGATCGCGGATATTCCGACGGACAGCGTTCCCCTGCTCGATACTATCGAGCTGGTAAAGTCCGGCTGGCAGGAGGGGTACCTGATCGAATGCATCCGTTTTCTCGCTCAGACCCGTTTCTCTCACTACTCCCGCATACGAGCAGAGCAGGGCCTGCTCTGTCTGCCCGTGCCCGCGCTGGAGCAACTGATCGCTGAACTGAGCCTGGATGCGGAGATCCTTACCGATCCGCTGACCTACAACCGCCGGCGAGTTCATCTGCTGGTTCATCTCTAGGAGGTGCGCACATGATCAAATACATTCTGGTTCCCGTTGGCGCCGTATTGACCGCGCTGGCGCAGATCGGCTTGAAAAAAACCTCCACCTTCGGCAACTGGAGCCGAGAATGGTTTCTGTACCTGCTGTTGAGCCTCGTCCTCTACGGGATCGCTTTCTTCAACTACCTGTACCTGCTCAGGCAGTTTCCGATCAGCAAGATCTACCCTATCATGACTGTCGTGGTCATCCTCATCATCACCGGCTACGGATTTCTCATCGGAGAGACAATCAACCTGCGCCACCTGATCGGTGTCGTCCTGGGTATGGGTTCGGTGTACCTGCTTCTGTTTTGAGGACAGCGGCTCTTCGGTCGTCCACTGCTGACGGGCGGAGCGTGGAGATACGGAGCGGAGGCCGATCCTGCAGCGGGGTGACGCTTGCCCAATCCCGCCTGCCCGGATATAGTCACCTCTAGAGCATGGGCCATCCGATCCTCCAAAGCCTCTCCTCAGATTTTTACCCGGTAATCCGACAGCGGGGGGAGGATTACTTCCACCAGAACAGGGTGAGGCTGACCGAGGTCGATCCGGGGGACCCGGGAAGGGTACTGGCGTTCGTCCAGGGCTCCCGCCGCTACACCGTGCAACTCGGCTTCGAGGGCCCCGAGATCAGCTACTCCTGTACCTGCCCCTATTTCTTCAACGAAGAACAGTCCTGTAAGCATCTTTGGGCCGTGCTTCTCAAACTGGATCGGAGCGGTTTTTTCGATCAATGGGAAGCGGCGCGATTCCCGGAAGCTGCGGCGCAGCTCCGAGATCCGGACGAGGATCTGCGGGAGCACGAGGCGGACCGGCTGGCCGGGGCAACGGGCCGGAAAGACGGAGAACACAACCGTGCTCCCCGTCCCGAGTGGAAGCTGGGTTTGGAGCGGATCCGGGAATACCGGGCGCCGGAAACGCGCTCCGGCCGGAAGCCCTGGCCTGCCGACCGGGAGATCCTCTACGTCTTCGACGTTCCCCGAACCCTGTCCGGAGGCCGGGCGATGGTGCATCTGCACTATCGGGACAACGGCGCAGAGGCGAGGCCCCTGTCCGGCAGCGGGTTTCGACTGGAGGACCTTTGGCAGATCCCCGATTCCGGGGACCGGGAGATCCTGGGGGTGTTGCGGGGCGGATCCTACCAGAACGTGTACGATGAGGAGGCCTTCGGCTACAGGTTGCTCGGTCAGGAAATCCAGCTGCTCTGTCCCAGTTATCTGCTGGATGTGGATCTGGTCCGGCTGCTGCTTCCCAAGATGGCAAAAACCGGCCGGCTGTTTCTCAAGACCCACAGGCGTTTCGATTCTTCCAGGGTCGCCTGGGATAACCCGATTGTCTGGGACGACGGTACTCCCTGGGTGTTCGGGCTCATTCTCACGGAAAATACGGCAGGCGGGAAAGTCCGTCTGGAGGGGGTTTTGAGAAGAGAGGGGGGGGGAATGCCCCTCTCGGAACCGGAGCTTCTGCTGATGGGCGGATTGATGTTTATAGGCGGAGCGTTGGTGCGGTACACGATGGAGCTGTCCTTCGCCTGGATCAGCGTGCTTCGAAAGAGAAAACACCTGACCGTGCCCAGAGAGGAGCTTCCCGGATTTCTCGATGAGCTTCTGTCCTTTCCCGATCTCGGTACCCTGGAGATCGACGATTCCCTGGGAATACGCACGATCAGAGACAAACCCCTTCCCAGGCTAACGGTGAGCAAGGCGGATCGGGTCCGTCATTCCCCCACAGGTGGCGGACTGATCGGAGAGCTCTCCTTCGCTTACGGGGACCAGGTGCTGAGTGCCCCGGCGCAGAACTCGGGTGCGTTCGTGGAAGATGAACAGCTGTTGGTCATGAGGGACGGACCGACGGAGCATCGGGCTCTGCAGCGGCTGCTGGAGCTGGGATTCCGGCACGTGTATGAGTACCGCAGCGGTTCCAAGCTATTGAAGCTGGGCGTCCGCAGGCTTCCCGAGGTGGTGGAGCAGCTGCTGCAGGAAGGGTGGCAGGTGGAGGCGGAGGGAAGGCTGCTGCGCAGCGCCACCGGTGTTACCGTTCACGTGGTCTCAGGAGTGGACTGGTTCGAGATCCACGGAGGGGTTCGCTTCGGGGATACGGAGATCAGTTTGCCGGAGCTGCTCAAGGCTCTTCGCAAGGGGGGCAGCACGGTTCGCCTGGGTGACGGCAGCTTTGGAGTGCTTCCCGGAGATTGGCTGAAGCAGCAGGGATTTTTGCTCGAGCTCGGGGAATCCCAGGCGGATCACCTGCGCTTTCGCAGCTCTCAAGCCCTGCTGGTCGATCTGCTCCTGCAGGACCAGCCCGAGTCGAGCTGTGACGAGGTCTTCGAGAGTCTACGAAAAAAGTTGAAAGACTACTCGGGGATCCGACCTCTGGAGGCTCCAAGGGGTTTTATCGGCTCGCTGCGCGGCTACCAGCGGGATGGTCTGGGGTGGTTCGATTTTCTAGATCAATTCGGCTTCGGCGGCTGCCTGGCCGACGACATGGGGCTGGGCAAAACCGTCCAGGTATTGGCCCTGCTGGAAGGCAGGCGAAACGGGAGGGAGAACCGGATTGCCGGAAAGAAGACAGCCGCAAAGCGGCGCTCCCCGGACAATAGCCCGCTCCCCCCCGCGCCGGGAGGAACCTCCCTCGTGGTGGTGCCCAAATCCCTCGTCTTCAATTGGAAGTTGGAGGCAATGCGCTTCACCCCTGAGTTGAAGATCCTGGACTACACGGGCGCCAACCGCGGGAAGGACACGAAGCGTTTCCAGCGCTTCAACGTGGTGCTGACCACCTACGGCACCATGAGAAACGATATTACGCTGCTCAAAGACTACCCGTTCGACTACATCGTCCTGGACGAAGCCCAGATCATCAAAAACGCTGGCAGTCTGACCGCCAAAGCGGCGCGGCTGCTGCAGGGCCGGCGACGGCTGGCCCTGAGCGGCACGCCGATCGAGAATCATCTGGGAGAGTTGTGGAGCCTGTTCGAGTTTCTCAATCCGGGGATGCTGGGAGGTGTCTCCTTCTTCAAAAAACAGCTGAGGACCCGGGGAAGCCTGAGTGAGGATACTCGCGGGCTGCTGGCCCGTTACCTGAAACCCTTCATTCTTCGCCGGACCAAGGAGCAGGTGACCCCGGAGCTGCCGGATAAAGTCGAACAGACCCTGTTCTGCGAGCTGGAATCGGCGGAGCGACGCCGCTACGATCAGCTCAAACTCTACTATCAGCGGAATTTGCAGCAGCGCATCGAATCCGATGGTTTAGGGCGGTCCAAGATCCAGGTTCTGGAGGCGCTGCTGCGGCTGCGCCAGGCGGCCTGCCATCCAGGGCTCCTGGACAAGGCAAGGGTGAGCCGCTCCAGCACCAAACTCGATCTGCTGCTCCAGCAGCTGGAGGACGTCGTCTCCGAGGAGAGAAAAGCCCTGGTGTTCTCGCAATTCACCAGTCTGCTGAAGATTCTCCGTTCCAGACTGGATGAGCTGGGCTTGAGCTATGAATATTTGGACGGCGCTACCCGGGATCGGGCGCAACGGGTCGAGCGCTTTCAGAGGGACCCGGAGTGTCGGCTGTTCCTCATCAGCCTGAAGGCAGGCGGTCTGGGATTGAACCTGACTGCGGCGGAATACGTATTCCTGCTGGATCCGTGGTGGAATCCGGCCTCCGAGGCTCAGGCCATCGATCGGACCCACCGCATCGGCCAGGACAAGAAGGTGTTCGCCTACCGATTGATCGCCAAGAACACGGTGGAGGAGAAGGTGCTGGAGCTGCAGCGCTCCAAGCGGGAGCTGGCCGAGGCCATCATCAGCCAGGACAAGCGGTTGATCGGCGAACTGTCCCGGGAGGATCTGGCTTTGCTGCTGTCCTGAGGGAAGTATTTCTCACGAGGATTTCACTTTCCCCCGGCCGATTGCGCAAACCGCGTCTGTCGGGACAGCGGTGAGGCTTACGGTCTGTAGTAGATCGAGTAGCGGGGGCCTTTCGGGTTGATCTTGCCCACCCCGGACTGCACCTCCAGGGTCGATCCGTCGGCGGCGATCCGGTCGAGGGTATCCCAGGACATGCCCCCAAGCGTCACGGTGCAATGTCCGCAGCTTCGGCCCTCCTCATCGACCCAGGTTTTCAGATACTTGACCGTTCCTTCGTAGACCTGGCCGCCTTCGATTCTGTCGAAAGCCAGGTAGGCATAGGAGCCGTCGGCGTTGAGGGTGTATACCAGCCGGGCGGATCGGCCCTCGTTGTTGTACTCCGGATTGATCCACGTTCCCGCGATCGCGTGAGCTGTGCCGGCCTGTGCACCGGAAGCGGGCGCGACGGCCTCTGCCTGCCCGGATTCCGAGCCGGATCCTGTGACAGCCTCTTCGGTTTCCTTTGCTACAGCGCCTTCCACCGCGGACTCCAGCAGAGAATAGCAGGATATGAGTAAAGTCAGGACTGCGAAAATGACCAGGGGCATCAGCACTGCTCGTTTCATCGGGGTTCTCCTCCGGTTTGATAGATGTGGGGGCTCGTTCAACTCCCCTGTTCCGTCATAATAGCTTGGGCTGTCCGGCTGTCAAGCTCCTCTACCCTCTTACACGTGACCGGCTGCTCCTCTTTCCCTCCGCTGCATATAGCCTTTTTAGTCCGGATCAATTCCAATCGCTTTTCTCATCTTCTTGTCTCTAACCTCCTCTGATTCGAAGAATGTGGACCATCCCATTCCGGCATCCTTGTAATGGGCTACTACTCCACTAACAGAGCAGGCATGTGTTTTACGAGTCCAGAATGGTCCTCGTAGAGTTGGCAATCTTTGGTGATGCTCCCTCAGTAGAGGCAGGCAAATGGCAGCAACAACTTCCACAAGGAGTACTCATACTTCGTTCAAAGATCAAGGTCAATCCCGAATTATTCACATATGCACAATGTATTAGTCTCCCCCCTCATTACTGCTACTGCTTTTTTCCCCTCCCATATGTCTTACAGGGCAAATGGCCGATTTTGTCCTATATAGCCCGCCTTGCTCTTATCGCATGGAAGACCGAGCATCTGCAAGTTTCTCAAGCTGTGCAACTTTCTGGAAAAAGTCTATTCAGTTTCTGACAAAGAAAGCCGGCCTCCCTGGGCCAAGCTCACTGCTCAGATCCACGAAGTCGACCCGTTGATCTGCTACCGATGTGGCTCGCCGATGCAAATGTCAGTGATCGAGACTGATTGAGACCGAGAGGGGTGGGTCACTAACCTGACGACCCCTGGGTTATTGGAACTGACGATTCGGACGTGAGAATTAACTTTGGCAAGAAAAGAATCTATTGCCCTCAATAACCACATAGAGGGAGGGGATGTTCAAGTTCCATCTGCTTGGATATTTTTTTTAGGACATGAAATGTTGTATTTCCCTTATAATCGTCAAAGGGCCGAAGCCGCCAGCTTTGGTTATCAGGGGCATATCTAAACAATCGCCGACTAGTCTGGACAGTACAACACCCTGTGCTATCTGTTCGATCGGCAGAACTTTCGAAAACCCCAGCGCTTCCATGATTCCTACGGCTGTGTCACCACCGAAGACAACCGGGGTCAGCCTGCCGTGGAAACGCAGGATCTTCCCAATCAGGTCGCCAACTGCCCGGGCGACCAACCGGGGAACCGCGTGTGATTGTATCCCATGCTCCCGGAAATACGCCTGGAAGCGCGGGATTTCCTCCGCGCCCCGAGCCGTCTGAAGAATAACGTCTGAACCAGCGGCCACCGTCCGTTGTACACGTTCGAACAACAATCTTCGCGCTTGAACTTTTATTCCGCCTTTACCCAACAATTGTTCTGGCTGAAGAACAATCCGCTCGACTCCACACCGCGCTGCCGCCTCGATTTGCTCGAGAGATACCGGGTTTGTGCTTCCGCAGATGATGAGAAGCTGGGCCGGACAGTCGAGTTCACTCACCGCTCCTCTTGTCAAACCCAGGGTTGTGGGTAAATACTCGGCGAACCCAGCACATCCTGCGGTTACTCGGACAAGCCCATGCCGTTTCAGCAGATTGGCGATAGATCGAAGATCTTCATCAGTCCGAGCATCGAATACTATGATCCGTCTCCCTCCCGCTTCAGGTAGCTCGAACTTCATGCTTTCGGAACACTCGACTACCTGAACAGGCATCGGGGTCTGCACGGCGATGATGTCCGGCACGTAGCTGCTGCAAACCGGATTTTGGTGGTCCCGGCTGTATATAGAAAGGTGAACGGGAACGCCATCGACGTACTGCCTACCGGCAACCGTAGTTCGGCCATTTCTAGGATAGGCCGGAACAAAGGCCAATGATGAGCCGCCGGTGGCTTCGAGCAGAGCTGCCAGCTCAATGCCGATGTTGCCTCGCAAAGTGGAATCCGTCTTCTTGTAAAAAGAGCGAACTCCTCGGTGCAAAGCAAGTTCCACCGCTTTTATCACTATGGTCTTAGCCTCGTTTGGCGGAACATGCCTGCTCTCCATATCCAGAACGAAAACCGAGAAATCTTCCGCTTCCCCTTGATCAAGCTGCTGGATCCTGGTAGAAACCAGAGTTGGTATGCTCTGCTGAGCGAATTGTACCCCTGTGTCGAGAGCACCAGTAAAATCATCGGCGAGTACGAGCAGTTCCACCATTTGTGCTCAAACTACCTTGCCGAGGTTAGGAGTGTCAACAAAGTGAAACCTCTATTGGGAATCAGCATGGGGGATCCCGCCGGCATCGGCGCCGAGATCATCGTAAAATCCCTGGCCCGTGAATATGTTCAAGGAATCTGTCTTCCTCTGGTGATTGGAGATTTCCGCGTCATGCGGCAAGCTTCCCGAGAGATCACCAAACTGGACCTCGAAATTCAGCGTTTCGACCGTGACCATATTCCTACAGCCGAAGCCTTTCATCCTGGACGGATAAACGTCTTGGATCTGGCTAACATAGATCCAGCCCACCTCGAATACGGCAAGGTTTCAGCCATGTGCGGAAGAGCGGCCTTCGAATATATCGAAGCCGCTATCCGGTTAGCAATGGAAAGAAAAATCAGCGGCACCGTAACTGCCCCGATCCATAAGGAAGCCCTGAATATGGCCGGCGTTTCCTTCGCGGGACACACGGAGATCTATGCCTCTCTCACCGGGACCAAAGACTATGCCATGATGCTGGCTGATGGAGATTTCAGGGTGATTCACATCTCGACACATGTTTCTCTGCGGGAAGCAATCGAGCAAGTAAAGCGGGAGAGGATCCTAGCCGTGATCAGGTTGGCCTGGGATATGTTACACCGAATTGGTATCAAGAATCCCCGCATCGCCGTGGCAGGACTCAACCCCCACGCCAGCGACGGCGGCCTATTTGGGGATGAGGAGCAGAAAGAGATCGCTCCCGCGGTATCCGAGGCCAGGTCACTCGGCATGCAGATCGATGGCCCTCTGCCCCCAGACACCTGTTTTTCCAGAACTTCTGGAGGACAATTCGATGTAGCTGTGGCAATGTATCACGACCAGGGCCACATTCCGGTGAAGATGAAAGGCTTCTGCTGGGACAACAAGCAGAATAAGTGGACCAGTGTGAGCGGCATCAACATAACTCTTGGCCTGCCGATCATCCGAACCTCTGTGGATCACGGTGTAGCTTTCGGCAAAGCCGGTAAGGGCACCGCTTCCGAAGATAGCATGGTTGCTGCGATCGAGCTGGCTGCAAAACTGGCTGCCTCATGAAGACACAAGGCGTCCCCCGCCTAAATCTATTTGGTGTAATTCAGAGTTTCGAGGCTCCCAAAATCGATGACCTTGAATCATACCTAACCAAAGAACTGGAAAAGATCGCCAGCCGTGTCACCGCAGGTTCCTCCATCGCTCTGGCAGTGGGCAGTCGGGGTATTTTCGGTATCGACCGAATCGTCCGGACTACCGTGAGTTGGTTGAAGAAAAAAAACACAAAGCCATTCGTCGTGCCGGCCATGGGCAGCCACGGCGGGGCCACCGCTGAGGGACAGATGGAGGTGCTGTCCTCCTACGGAGTGCGGGAATCAACCATTGGGGCCCCGATACGATCCTCAATGGAAGTGGTGTGTCTTTCCTCCGACCTGCCTGTCAAACTCTTTATGGATTTCCACGCTTACAAAGCGGATGGAATCATCCTGATCAATCGGATCAAACCCCATACGGACTATCACGGTCCGTACGAGAGTGGATTGGTCAAGATGGCTGTTATCGGCCTGGGGAAGCACGAACAGGCTCTTGAAATCCACCGTTTCGGAGTCCCCGGCTTGAAAGATTTTATTCCCCAATGTGCGAAAAGAATCCTCGACACTGGGAAAATTGTGGGAGGCGTGGCGATCGTCGAAAACGCCTACGAACAGACCGCGGCTATCGAGGTGTTGCCGGCTGAAGCGATCCTTTCCCAGGAGCCGCATCTACTGAATTTGGCCCGAACCCTAATGCCCGTCCTTCCCTCAGAAAGCGTCGACCTACTGATTGTCGATTGGATAGGAAAAGATATCAGCGGTGTCGGCATGGACACAAACATCATCGGTAGAATTGAAATCAGGGGGGAAAGAGAGCCGGATCACCCTCGAATCAAAGCTATCTTCGCCCGGAATCTGACGGCTAACTCCCACGGCAACGCCCTCGGCATTGGCCTGGCGGATGTGATCAGCCGTCGTCTCTACGACAAGATTGATTTCCAAGCGACGTTGGAAAACACCTATACCAGCTCATTTCTGTCCAGGGCCAAGGTTCCGGTCGTTGCCGAATCGGACGAACAGGCCGTTGACATCGCTTTGCGCTCCAGCGGTGCTGTCGCCCCGGGACAGGAGAGAATCATGCGGATCCGAGATACTCTCCACCTCAAAGAGATCTACGTGTCCGAGAAGCTTCTCGAGGAGCTCCGGTCGCTGCCCAATATTGAGATCACGGGACATAGCGTGGTCCTTGTAGATTCTGCCGGCATCTGCCCCGAACTCTGGCAAAGTACCCCGGAAAAACACGAGAAACAAGTGTAGTCTTAAATTTTTTTCTTGACAATTCGCTAGGATGTCTTATAATGCATGGTAATACCATGCATGGTAATACCATAGGAACACCAGTTGGTCAAGAATAGAGGAGGTTGGCCATGTAACATAGGAAGACTGTTCTCAGATAAAAAGATCTTATTAAAACCAAAAGGGGATTGAAAATGAAGAATAAAACTAGGTTAGCTATCATTCTGATCATCGTTTTTTCTTTCTTACCGTTTTGCCTCCAGGCAGGCGGCACTGAGGAAAAGACGCAGGAAGGGGTCGGAGTCATCAAGGTGGGTATCCTGGGGCCAATGGCAGGTCCTCAAGCGGACATCGGTCTGACCATGAGGGATGGCTCGATTCTCGCCATGGAGGAAATCAATGCCAGGGGAGGGATCGCAGGCAAGAAGTTCGAATGGATCGTTATCGACGACGAAGCGACTCCCGCCAAGTCTGTCAACGGGGCCAAAAAGCTCATCTTCGAGAACAAGATTGACATCCTGCTCGGTCCCGCCAACTCCGGCTGTGCCCTGGCCGTCGGAGAAGTAACCCAGCCCAACAAGATTATTACCATCGTTCCCGGTCAGAATTCCCTCCTGACAAAGCCCGAATGGGACTACGTCTTCCGCAGCGCGGTGACGGACGTCGAGATGGCCAAGTGCAAGATGAACTTCCTCGAGGACAATTTCAAGCGGATCGCCGTCATTCACGAAACAAACGCCTATGGGGAACACTGGTACCAGACCATGCTGAAGATGATGACCGAGCGTGGGCTGAAGTTCGTGGCCGATGAGTCCTTGGACACCAGCACCTTCGACTTGATGCCGCAAGCCACCCGGATCCAGAAAGGCGATCCGGATATCCTGCTTTACCTGGGGAGTTACGGGGCAGCAGTGGTAAACCTGGCTAAGGCGGAGAGGAGCATTGGCCTTAGCATAGCCCACCTGGGGCCCGGTTACGCCAACAAGTCCACGATCGACCTTGGTGGGCAGGATGTCGAAGGCGCTATGTTTGTGGACACCACCGACCTCAACAAGCCCCAGTGGAAGGAGTTCGAGCAGAAATACAGGAAGAGATTCAACATCGTGGGGGTTTTCAACGTATCCAACGCCTGTCAGCCCTACGACGCGGTGTACCTGCTGGCCCAGGGCCTGGAAAAAACCAAGGGACAGGCTGGAGAGGCGTTGAGAGACGCCCTGGAACAAGGAGTCGCCGTCGACGGTGTGATAGGGAGCGTGGGCACCCCTGGGGCACGCTGGTCTAAGAGCAGGCACGATGCGCTCATGGCCGACGATCTGGTCATGAACATTGTCCGTGGCGGAGAATTCGTAACCTTGCCGCCGAGGTGATCGCAAAACCGGGGGGACTGAGGGGTGGGGCACGAGCTTCACCCTTCAGTGCTAACCCTGAACGAGCAGCAGAGAGATAAGTGGCATGCTATCACAGATTGTCTTCTCGGGCATCTACATGGGGTGCATTTACGGGTTGGTGGGAATGGGCTTCGCGCTGATCTTCAATTCCTCGAAGATATTCAACTTTGCCCAGGGCGAGTTCCTGATGTTGGGGGCCATGCTCTATGTAACCTTCACAACGTCCTTGAACCTGCCCTTTGGGATCGCCCTCATCCTTTGCATCGTATCGATGGGCCTGATCGGAGTGTGTTTGGAGGTTCTGGGCATCAACCCGCTGCGCAGAAGGAATGCGGAGACTATCCGCATCGTTATGGTGACGCTGGCGTTCGGCATCATATCCAAGAACCTGGCCGAAGCCATCTGGGGCAAGTACCCTTTGAAGGCGAAGGAAATCCTAAAAGTCCCACATGTGCAAATCGCGGGCCATCTCTTCAGGGCCCAGGGTGTTATCATCATCGCTGTGACCGCAATTCTGCTGATGATACTCTGGTACTTCTTTGAGCGCACAATGTACGGCAAGGCGTACCGCGCCTCCGCGTTCAACGTTACGATGGCTTACCTGAGCGGGATTAACGTCCGGGCCATGGTGATGACCTCCTTCGTGTTGAGCGGCATATTGGGCGGTGTGGCTGGTGTGCTCGTGGGACCCCTCGCCTTCGTCTCGAGCGATATGGGTGCCATGCTAGGGGTGAAGGGCTTCTGCGCCGCCGTGATAGGTGGGATGGGCAATCCCTTTGGAGCCGTGATCGGGGGCCTTCTCATCGGTCTCTCGGAGAACATGGTAGGCGGCTTCATCTCCACACGACTTATGCAAGGGCTGTCGTTTATGTTCCTGATCCTGGTTCTTCTGATCAGGCCCCAGGGCTTGTTGGGCGTCAGCGAGTAGGGAACAAACGCCATGCATACGACGAAAAGGATGAGCGGCAGGCTGGGGGCGCCGAAGGTGATCGGGACAGTGGGTTGGCTTTGCGTCTTGCTGGCGATCCTCTCGTTTCCCCTCCTCGTTAGAAGCCAGTACGTGCTGCACATCTCCATCGTGATCGGGCTAGCTGTGATCTACGGAATGGGCTACAACCTGCTGTTCGGCTTCTGCGGACAAGTATCCTTCGGGCACGGAGGTTTTTTCGCTGTCGGGGCCTACGCCTCGGTTCTGATGGTGCTTAGGCTTGGCCTGTCCTTCTGGACGGCACTGGCAATTGCCGTCCTGTTCACCGGGCTGGTTGGGTTCCTGCTGGGCCTTCCAGTGCTCAAGCTGCACCACCATTATCTGGCTATGGCGACCCTCGCCTTCGCCGTGATCGTCGAATCGGTTGTGGTCCAGTGGCGCGAGCTCACCAGAGGGCCGGTGGGCCTCATGGGCATCCCGGTGCCGAGCTTTTTCGGTGTTCCTGTGCACGGGGTCTCTTTCTACTACCTCACCTTCCTGTTCGTCGTGCTTGGATACATCGTGGCCAGGAACGTCGTTCGGTCCCGGTTCGGCCGGGCCATCCTGGCTATCAAGGAAAACGAGGAGGCGGCCCCTTCCCTGGGAATAAATGTGCGCCTCTACAAGACCATTGCCCTGACAATCAGCGCCCTGTATGCGGGCCTGGCGGGAGTGCTGTATGCCTTTCTTAACCAATTCATCGGCCCGGAGTGCTTCACTCTGGACCTCTCAGTGACAGCCGTACTGATGACCGTCATGGGAGGCGCCGGAACCTTCCTGGGTCCGGTAGTGGGCGCAGTTATCGTTTCCATACTGCCCGAGTTATTGTATGGCTTCGAGGAGTATCACCTGATCATCTACGGGCTAGTCCTGGGCTTCTTCCTGCTCTTCCTCCCCAAGGGAATAGTGGGAGGGGTCAGCGATCTCGCCAGGCATGCTTCCGCCGGGAAGCTGAGGGCGAGGCGGACGCCTGGGCAAAAGCAACCGTGAGGGAATCGGCTGTGGACTTTCTTCAGATCATGAGCGTGACGAAAACCTTTGATGGCATAAAGGCGTTGAGCGACATCTCCTTTTCGCTGCAGGAGGGCAGACTGACCGGGCTCATCGGCCCAAACGGGGCGGGCAAGACCACACTGTTCAACCTGATCACCGGAGAATACCCCTTGACCGGCGGCGAGATCCACTTCTGCGGAAAGAACATTGCGAGGCTGAAGAGTTACCAGCGGACCTACCTCGGGATAGCCAGGACATTTCAAAACCTGAAGATCTTCCCCGACCTGTCAGTCATGGAAAACGTCATGGTCGGACTGCATTCAAGAACCAGGTCCAGCCTGCTCCATGCCTGTCTCCGTCTGCCGCTGCACCGCAGGGAAGAGAGAGCGAATATCGGCAGGACCCAGGAAGTGCTGGAGTTCTTGGGGATCGATGCTCTTTCAGATGAGATGGTTGGTGATTTGCCGTACGGGCAGAAGAGATTGGTCGAGATCTGCCGGTCGCTCGTGATGGAACCCAAGCTCCTGCTTCTCGACGAGCCGTGCGCTGGGCTCAACTCGCACGAAGCTCAGGAGCTGGCCAAGAAGCTCAGAGAGATCAGCACCTCAGGAACGACGATTCTGTGCGTCGAGCACAATATGAGGTTCATTATGAGCCTCGCCAAGCAGATCATCGTGTTGGATTACGGCCAAAAGATCGCTGAGGGAAGCCCCGAAGAGATCATGGGCAACCAGAAGGTGATCGATGCGTACCTGGGCGACGCAAAGAGAGAAGGAAGGTGATCCTCGATGCTGAGCCTATGTAACATCCAAACCTATTACGGCGCCGTCAATGTCCTCAAGAACGTGTCCCTCGAGATCAACGACGGAGATGCGGTGACAATCATCGGTGCCAACGGTGCGGGGAAGAGCACGCTGCTTAGTACGATATCGGGTCTCGTTCCCGTCCGAAGGGGCAGAATCTTGTTCTTGGAGCAGGATATCACAAGCCTACCGCCCCACAGGAGGGTGGACATGGGGATCATCCAGGTTCCCGAAGGGAGGATGATCTTCACGCCGTTTTCCGTGAGGGAGAACCTGGAGTTGGGAATGTACAGGCGTTTCGCCAGGGAAAAGAAGGAAGACATCGAGGAGCTATTCGCCACGGCCTACACGCTATTCCCGATACTACACGAGAGGAGAAAGCAGAACGCGGGAACCCTGAGCGGCGGCGAGCAACAGATGCTGGCAATTGCCCGGGCGCTGATGGGAAAGCCCAAGCTGCTCCTTCTAGATGAGCCGTCGCTGGGTCTGGCTCCTCAGTTGGTCGATGTGATCTTCGACGCGCTCAGCAAGCTCAAAGAGCAAGGGTTGACGATTTTGCTGGTAGAGCAGAATACGCAGCTGGCCCTGGAGTTCGCCGAAAGAGGGTACGTGATGGAGCTGGGCGAGGTTGCCCTTGAGGATACCACGGGCAACTTGAGATCCAACAGCAGAGTGAAAGAGATCTATCTGGGAACCGGTTGACAGGACAAGGATTGCTAAGCGCAGAAGGGAGATAGCTTGTGATAGTGAATATGAGCGACAAGGTGGTCCTCGTGACGGGAGCCAGTCAGGGTCTCGGAGAGATCATCGCCATCGAGTTCGCCAGAAACAATGCCAATGTGGTGGTGCACTGCAACTCCCAACCGGATAAGGCTGAGGACGTGGTTCGTAGGATCAAGGAGACCGGGAGAGAGGCCCTTGCCATATGCTGCAACATCGCCGACAGTGAACAGGTCAGGCGCATGGTGGCGCAGGTGCTGGACCACTTCGGAAGGATCGACGTGCTGGTCAACAACGCTGCGGTTAATCCCAAGGACCCCAAGGGAAGAACCCCGATTTACAATATCAGCGACGAAGAATTGGATCTCGTTATCGACGTAAACCTGAAGGGCACATTCACCTGCACGCGGGAAGTTCTCAAGGTGATGCTGGAGCAGA
>CAZPQC010000091.1:0-16018 GCA_964588525.1 uncultured Spirochaetaceae bacterium | reverse complement strand
TGCTGGGATTCACCGTGATGATGACCCTGGATGTAGCGCTGGGATAGGAGAACTAATGCTGTTGAATCTGAGACTTATCGCATCCACCTTTCTCATGATCTTTCTGGCCGAGCTGGGAGACAAGACGCAACTATCGATCTTTGCCCTGGCCGCGAACCGCAAGGCCTTCCTGTCGGTGCTCATCGGGGCGACCGGGGCCTTGATCCTGACGACCCTGATGGCCGCGGTTCTGGGTTCGGCGATCGGACGCTTTGTTCCGGAAAAGGTGATCAAGATCGCAGCCGGAGTCGTGTTCATCGGCTTCGGAGCCCTGACCCTCTACGAGGCCTTCAAGGCCTGAGCATCAGAAAGAATTACCGATGGGTCTGCTACAATCGATGCGGAAAATTGGGCTCAGATCGATCCTCTCCAGCGCGTTGACCCTGGAAAAGGAGATCTACAATCTCTACTCCTCCCTGAAAGCGGAACTCGCCGGCATCGAGGTACCCCAGAGCCTGGTTCGCATCCTGGACGAGGAACTAGGCCACCAGCGCCTGATCCGCGATATGATCGACGACCGCATCGGTGATCCGGAGTTGGAGCAAATAATCGCAGGAAAAGAACTGCACATCCACGATCCACAAGCGGTCGAACCGCTTTCAAGCGATCGCTACGACCAGATCCGCAGGAGCCTGAAGACCATTCTCGAGAAGGAGAGGGAGATCTACAACTTGTTTGCCGCCCTGCATCACAAGAGCAAGATCCCCGTCGCCCGCCGGGCGTTCGGCTTCCTCGAGGACCAGGAACGTACCCACGTTATAGTGCTTGAAAAGCTGTTGGGTCGATCCGAGAGCTGAGGTCGCAAGATCTGAGATAGGCAGAGCCGAGCTTGCCTACGGATCCTGCAGATACTTCTGGTAGGGATAGTTCCAGAAAAGGGGGGCCTGATTGTTGGCCAGGCGGAGATCCACGAAGCGTTTGGCCGCTTCGACGCGCTCGGATACCGCTATATTCTCGAGGTACTGTACGAAGTCGCCGTATTCTTTTGCTGTCAGGGGAATTTCGAGGGTATCGAACATGGCTACGCTTCGATTTCCCCCGGAGTCTTTGGCCAGGTAGAGGATCTTGTCCGCCCTCCGGAAAAGCTCCTTCTCATCCGCACAGGGTTTTTTCAGCCGCTTCCCCAATCCCTGGGCCACCCCGATAGACAGGGTGCCGAGCCCCTTACCCTTCCAGCGTTCCAGGAAATCCTCGATCCCTCCCCGGTAGGTGGGATCAGCCTTCTTCTTCTCCGCCAGCTCTTTTTGAGCCATGAGCAGGGGGATTTCCTTCAGCCGTTCCGCAAAACGCTCCTTGAGCAGTTCGTAGTAGCGGCTGCGGATGCGGGCGGCCTGACCCAAGGCCGCGGCGACATCACCCTTCACCGCGACCAGGAGCTCATCGCCGCCGAAGCGAACGGCCAGATCCTCATCCCTGCCCGAGGAGAGGATCACACCTGCGGCCAGCTTCAGGATCTCATCTCCAAAATCGTGTCCCAGGGTGTCGTTGATGGCCTTGAAGCGGTCCAGATCCATCACCATCAGGCTGAGCGGCTGCCCCGCCTGCCGGCTGTTCTGGAACAGAGCGGGCATGAAGCGCAGGTACTCGTTCTTCGAAAACAGACCGGTCAGCCTGTCGATCTCTTCGAAGTCCTTCTTCAGATCCACTCGCAGCGGGGTTTGATCATTTTCGATCTCTTTGTAGATCCTCCGCTCCTCCGCGGAAGCGAAAAGCACCTCGGCACCGGCCTCTCCCAAGCGGCTCCGCTCGTCATTGAGCAGGAAATCCATTACTTCGGTGAATCCGAAGAGGATCTCCAGGAACACCCGGTTGTATTCTCCTAAGGGATTTTTAAGTATCCTCTTCTCTTCCGGAAGAGCCTCGATATAGCAGTGAATCTGATTCATCAACGGACCCGGCTGACGCTCGACCAGATCCTCCCGGTCGAAGCGCTGGCGCACGATCGGGTTGTCGGTGTTCAGCTGATCCCTGCGGATGACCAACTCGTCCAGGAATTCGTGCAGATCCTTGGTCACTGCGTACAGAGGACGGCAGCGGAAATACTCCTTGCGGTCCATGATCAGGGCTACATGCCCGTAACCGCGGATGATGTGATTTCGGATCTGGTTTATCGTCTCGATCGTTTTGCGGGCGATTGTAGAGTTCAGAAAACGGCCCTCCCCCTCCTTCTCCCGAAGGGAAAGTTCCTTCTCGAAGTAGTCCACCTCCTTGAGATAGCGCAGCAGCACTTCCTCCCGGGCCGCCCGCCACTGTCGGCGAATCTCTGTGAACAAATCCGCCGACCGCAATTTGCGGCTGCGGAGGGGATCGACCAGGTCCACGAGGGTTTCCGGATTGAGAGACTCCAACATCTGACCGATGAGCTCGTGCAGGACAATCACCGGTGCCAGCGGATCGTAGCGGCTGATCTTCCAGAGCAGGTCCATGAAATCGAGCCGACGGGACACCACGGGGCCCCTGTAGTCCCGATGGGAAAAGATCTTCTGCTGAAACCACAGCAGGATCGAGTAATCCCCTTCCCAGATGTGTTGAGCCCGGCATCCGGGGAAGGCGTAGTCCAGGATGGTGAGGATTCCGCGGAACTCCTCGTTGAAGTCGAACACCGGTTCTTTCGGTTCTTCGAGTTCCTCCAGTTCCTCCGGTTCCTCCGGCTCCTCCTGTGGGGATTCCTCACGAGATTCCTCTTCGGACTCCGCGGCCTGAACCGCTCGCCCCGGTTCACGTCTTTCCCTCGAAGGGGCAAGCTTCCTAGATTCCCGGAGGATCAGCACCTCTTTTATGTCCAAACCGACGAAGGCGTAGATATTCTCCAGGATCGAAGCCACCTGCGCCTGGGTTCGGAAGCGGTTCAGCATCTTCAGCAGGGCCGGATACAGCTGACCGGCGAACCATTTCAAACGGGTGTAGCAGGCCAGGAAATCGGCGATCTGATGATTTATACGGGTGCAAACCTGCTGAATCTTCTCCTCGTCCGTATACACGCGTTTGTACAGGCCTTTGATCAACTCTCCGGCACTGCGGATCCGCTCCTCCAGGACATCCGGATCGGCTTGAACGCCCAAGGTGATTCTGTACACTCCCTTGACCACATCCGTCAGCTCGAACACATCCACATTCTTCTGCTGTTCGAATCTGCTCCGCAGGGACTCGAGAGCCTCGAGCAGCCGAGGGGGTATCTTCTGAAAGCTCATCATCAGGCGGTAGCCCGCGGGTTCCCAGTTCAACAGATCTCTCGTCAGGTCGCCCTTCAAATTGTAGCCGCTGTCGCTGACCCGGCGAAGAAACCCTCCTCCCGTAAGCAGGTTCTCGGCCATCTTCTGCAGCTCCAGCAGCGTGTGGACCAGGCTGTACCCTTCCGGGTCCCCACGATGGGCGCTGTCCAGAACCAGGGTTTTCAGAAATCTCACCGGAACAGGATCCCGGTTCGGCCAGAGAAAGGAGAACAGACTGGATAGAAATTGGCGAATTCCGCTGATCTCGAAGCCCTCGCTGTAGGCGAAGCTCTCGATCTTCAGCCGGACGCGATAGGAGGGTCGTTTGCGCCGGCGCCGATGGAAGAGAAAACGCTCCGCCGCTTGCTGAGCTTCCCTCTCACCTTGGCGAGCCGGTCCCAAGGCGCCGCATTGGCCCACCGCCTGCTCGGCGGCGCCTCGGCCGGGCGCACCCCGGCCGGCCGCAGCCGAACCAAGGTTGCCATCCACCTTGATCTCCTTGGCCGCTCTGGAGAAATCCCGGTAGAGCTTTCGTCGTTCCTGGTCCGACAGATTACCGTATTTGCCCATACCCTTTAAATATATCCTCCTCAGCTTGTCTTTTAAAGATAAACCCGATACTTTGGGGGGATGCGAAAGACCCTCAGAACCAGCCCGGAGCGGATACTCGGCGGCTCGATTCTGCCGACGTTGTTGAAACTTTCAGGACCGGCGATCATCGCCTTCATCTTTCACACCACCTTTAACTTCGTGGATCGGCTGTTCGTCTCCCGTTTGGGACCGGTGGAGCTGGGAGCTCTGGGCATGGCCTTCACCGTACAGAGCATCCTTATTACCATCGGCTCGGGCACGGGGATCGGGGCCAGTTCCCTGATCGCCCGCTTCATCGGGGCGGGCAAGGAAGAGCAGGCCAACAACGCTGCGGAGCACAGCCTGCTGATCATCCTGGCGTTGGCCCTGATCACGACGATCTTTGGGCCCCGGCTGACCCGGCCTCTGTTCTTGCTCCTCGGTGCCTCCGGGCAGATGCTTCCCTACATCCTGAGCTACATCAACATCATTCTCTACGGATCGTTCTTCCAGTTCTTCTCCATGATCGGAAACGGGATCCTGCGGGGCGAGGGAAACACGGTCATTCCGATGCAGGTCATGGTCGTGGGCACGCTGGTCAACATCGCCCTGGATCCGCTGTTGATCTTCGGTATCGGTCCCTTCCCCGCTCTCGGTGTACAGGGGGCGGCCCTGGCCACGGTGATCGGACGGGCGGTGAGCTGCATCGTGCTGGCCACCTCCCTGTTCGGGAAGAGGAATCTCGTCGTTCTGAACATGCAGGCTTTCCGCTACCAGGGGGGGATCATCGGGGGGATCTTCGCCGTAGGCGGACCGACCATCGTCGGACAGCTGTCCAACTCCCTCGGCTTGAGCCTGCTGTTCATTCTGCTGCGACCCTACGGGGACATGGCCAAGAGCGCCTTCACCCTCGGCTTCACCTACCAGCAGGTGGCGACCCTGCCGATCATCGGTATCGCCCAGGGAACCCTGACCATGACCGGCCAGAACTTCGGAGCCGGCAGGATCGGGCGGGTCAAGTCGATCGTCGGGAAATCCCTGCTGGTCTGCATGGGGGTCATGTGCGCCTTCGCCCTGATCATGATCCTGGGCAGGGGAGCTCTGGTCAGGGTGTTCAGCGACGTCGGGGAGGTCATCCGCATCGGCAAAACCATGCTGACGATCTTCGCCCTGGGTTTTCCCTTCCTGGCGGCCCGCTTCATCCTGGCCAGCTTCTTTCAGGGTCTGGGCAAAGGTTTTGCCGCCTTCGTGATCAACTTCTCCTACATCCTCATCTTCGCCATGCCGCTGGCCCTGCTTCTGTCCCGGCTGATCGGCATCGAGGGGATCTGGACGGGGATCGTTGCGGGGAATCTGCTCAGCTCGATACTGGGCGCTGTTTGGGCGGCGGCTACATCACGCCGGCTGGAGGCGGGCATCGAGGAACCGATTCCCGCTGCACAATCACGGGAATAGAGCCTGTAAGGCCGGCTCGTCAATCCCGGCAATACGTCTTTCCGCTGAAAAATCAACTTCGGGAACTGAAAAACTGTCAGCTCAGGGGGTATCTGCCGAAACGGCGCAGGGGTCCGGGAACCGATAGCCGCGGTGATCCCGGATATCCCGAACGGGGCTCTCCCTGACGACATCGATAGTCTCGCCGGTAACCTGCCGCCGGCTGCCCCACTCATCGACGTAGACGTCTTTGCCTATGTACTCTTTGGTATAGTCCGGGCGTGCCACCACTCCGTCGATGTCCAGATGATCGATCAAATCGAGGGGATCCTTGCTGCCCGCGATATCCCGGCACACCTTCCGATCGATGGCCCACTCGAAGGTAGGTACCGAATCCGGTTCCTTTCGCTGCAGCGCTTCCAGCACCCGCTGTCTTCCCGTCATGATCGCCCCTAGAGTAGAAGATGCGCCGCAATGCGTCAATAAATACGTACCGGAGCGATGCCCGCATCACTGCGCAACGAACAGCATCAGATACACCCCCAGCACACGGTAGACCTCCGCGGCGGATTGGAAGGTCAGGATCCGGGTGCGCCGCAGATTCAAGCGCAGCTGTTCCAGCTCCAGGGTTGTGCGCCGTCCCTGCTGAAAGAGAAGCTCCCCCTCCTGCAGGGCGACTCTGTCCCGTTCCGCCTGGATCTGGGCGCTGGCCAGGGCCTGTTCGACGATGGCGATGTTCTGCTGCTCCAGCGACTTTTGCAGGCCCGCGGAATACGCTTCCGCGGCGATCTCCATACGCTTGACCTCGATATCCTCCAGAAGATCTTGCCGCTCATCCCTCTTGAGCTGATTCGGGGAGAAACTCAAACTCATGCTCATGCTGTGAGAGTCGGGATACGCATAGGGGAGAGTCACGGCCGTGGAGAGGTTCAGCTCCGGTCTCCAGGCGGGGGTGGCCTTCAGCTCCGCCTCCAGGGCCGTGAGCTCCAGTCTCAGATTTTCCAGCCCTTCGGTGACAGGTTCTACCTCGTCGAACCGTTTGACCTCGGCTTTCCGCCGTTGAACCATTCCCATCAGTTCGGTGACGGGCAGCTGCGCCACGGCGACCTGCTCGTCGCTCGGGGCGAAGAGCAGCTGCAAGTTTCCCCAGTCGCTCAAGTAGCGCTGCTCGCTGTCGAACAGATCCTCCCGCGCCTGTATCAGATCCACCAGTTGGTCCTGGACGTCCTGGAATGAAGCCTCCCCCACCTCCTGCCGGCGCTGGGCCAGCTCGTATTTCCTCTGCTCCAGTTCCTCGGTTGCGCGGACCAGCTCCCGCTCCATCTCCCTGATCAGCAGGTTGAGGGCTGCTTGCTCGGCATCCAGATAGATCTGCCGCTTCAGATAGCGCTCCCGGATCAGGGTGCTGTCGAGGGTTTTCTGCTCCGTATAGGTCTGCCTGGGGGGTTCGAAGGGTTTGAGGGACAGGGATACCGACTCGCCGAACAGCCCCGGTTCTTCTACGGCTGCCGAGGCACCCGCCGACAGCTGGGGGAACAGGCGGAGGGTCAGATTCGACTGCCCGTACCATGCCCCTGCTCCAGATTGTTGCGGCGTATAGCCCCCACCGACGGACAGGCTGGAATCCATCAGCTCCGGCTCCCCGACCAGATCCTTCCGGGCCCGTTCCACGTTCCGCGCCGCCTTGAAGATCTCCAGGTTGCGGGACTGGACCTGCCGGGCGATTTCCTCGATCGACAGGGTTACGGTGGGCTGCGGATCCTGAGCCCAGGCAGCGACCAGTCCCAGGGAAACCAACGCGACTGCTAAAATGGTTCTCTTCATCCTATTCATTCAGGCTTCCCCGCTTTCCCGCTTCCCGGCTTCACGTTGATCAGGCTCAGGATGCTCGGCACCATGAAGAGGGTGAACAGGGTCGAGATCACCAATCCCCCGGACACGGCGATGCCCAGGGGCTGCACGATATTGGATCCCTCGCCCATGCCGATGGCGATCGGCAGCATTCCGAACACCGTGGTCAACATGGTCATCACGATCGCCGTGAAGCGCAAGCCCGCCGTTTCCACCAGGGCGTCGATCTTGTCGGCGTGCTTCGGCAGAATCTTGAGGTAGAAGTCGATCATGATGATGGCGTTGTTCACCACGATCCCTCCCAGAAGGATCGTACCCAGCATGGAGTTCAAGCTCAGAGTCGATTTGAACACGTAGAGGCTGAGCACCACCCCGATGAAACCCAGGGGTACGGTCACCAGGATCACCAGGGGGATACGCAGGGAGTTGAACTGGAAGGCCAGCAGGAGATAGATCAACGCCACCGAAGCGCCGAGCGCCACGAACAGAGAGTGGATTGCCTTGTCCAGCTCCTCCTGCGGATTGTCGAAGGTGATCGCGTAACCGGGCGGAAGCACGAGCTTTTCCTGCAGCAGCTCCCGCACCTGCTGCTCGTATTCGGCCCGGCGGGCCGCGGGGGTTTCCGGCGGCATGCGGGCATAGAGGCGGAAAATCCTCTCCCCGTTCTCCGAAGCGATGCCCGCCACCCCCATGGACTCCCGGAAATCGAAGAAGTGCTTCAACGGCACGGTCCTCTGCCGGTAGGGGAGAAGGAAGTTTTCCAGCTTCTGCCGGCCCTCGATCTCGGAATCCGGGTAGACCGCCGACACGGAAACGGTCTGCCGATTCTCTTCGAACTCCACCGCCGCCGTGCCTCCGAGAATCTTTCGGATCAGGGCAAGCAGACCCCGCTCGTTGAACTCGGGCGTTCCCTCCAGCACCTCCTCCCGGGCGGTCAGCGTGAGCTCGTCGGAGAAGTTGGTCGAGGGATCGGTGAAGGCCCATCCGTACAGATCCGTCTCATTGACCAAGTCCCGAATCCGCTCCAGGATTGTGACCGTCTCCGCCGCATCCTCACCGTGCACGCTGATCTGCAGATCCATGGTCCGCGGCAGGGGCAGTTGAGCAGGGTCCCACATCATGACGTTGTAGTACCACTCATTGTCGGACACGAACTCCTTCTGAAGATCCGCCAGGACCTCCGTAGCCACCGACGAGGAGATCAGATTTATGTAGTAGAGGTTGAAGCGCCCCGACACGTCGGCGTAGGAGCTGACCAGTTTCTCTCCCACGGTTGCTTTGATGCGCTTATTCAGTACGGGTATCACCTCCTCGATAATTTGGGTCCGGTCGGTGATTTCGGAGCTGCGGAAAAACAGCACGATCCTGTCGCTCAACGGCGCGGCAATGATCTCTCTGGGGATCAGCGGTAACACCTCGAGCAACAAGAAGACCAAAAGCCCGAAGGAGAAGACCATGAACAGCAGGGAAGCCCAGCGGCGCCGTAGCAGAGCCCCCAGCACGGTTTTGTACAGATTTTTGAAGAACTCTACCATGGGCACCGAGAGCCGCTGCAGGCCGTGGAGCCGAACAACTCCACCGCTATCAGTATCGCTCTCGAGCCCCGGATGCCGCTTTCGATTGATGCTGTAGAACTGGAAAGCGAGAAGGGGGATCAGGGTCAGAGCCACGACCATCGCAATGAGCAGGGCGAACACCACGGTCCGAGACTGGTCGCCGAGGATCGCGTTGGTCAGGGGCGCGGTGAAAGAGATGGGCAGAAACACCAGTACCGTTGTCAGGGTCGAGGCGATCACCGGCGCCCGAACCTGATCCACCGCCCGGATGATCAGCTCCCGCAGATGGCCGTTTCCTTGAATCGGGGCCTCCTCCATGCGGTGCCGATGGATATTCTCGATCACAACGATGGAGGAATCGATGACCATGCCTACTGCCAGAGCGATACCTCCAAGGGAAATCAGGTTCAGGCTGACTTTGAAGAAGTACATGAGAATGAAGCTCAACACCAGGGATAAAGGCAGGGAAATTCCGATCAGCAGGGTATTGCGCAGCTGCCCCAGACCAAAAAGCACCACCACCATGGCCAGGGCGGCTCCCAATACAGCAGCCCGTACCACGTTGCGAATCGCGCGGTTGATGTATTCCGCCGGATCGATGTACATCTGTAACACCGTGTCCTCGGGGATTATCCCCTGAGCCCTGGCCTCCTCCAGAATCCGCTGAACATCCTCGGACATCTTGCGGACGTTTCCCCCGTCGATCGGGGTGGCGGTGATGCGGATCCCCCGGGTTCCGTTCATGATGACGGTCCGGGATGGAAGGGCATAGCGAGTGGATATATCGGCAATATCCTGCAGCCGGATCGAGACGTTCCCAATCTGGGTAATGACGATTCTGCTGATGCCGAATACTGAATCTATCCCGGTGTGAAAACGCACACTGAAGGAGGTATCCCCCTGCTGTAGACGGCCGACGGACTCGGGCCGGTATCCCGCCTGCAGGGCAGACTCCACGTCCTCAATATCCAGACCGTAGGCCAGCATGTCCGGCTGACGGAGGAGCACCTCCACCTCCAGATCTTCTACCCGGTAGATGTCCACACTGTCGGCATCCTCTACGCCGCTCATCATCGGTCGGACCGCGGTATCCAGGATCCGGTACAGCTCCTCCGGGCTGGTGGAAGCCGAGCTTATGCCCATGATCAGGAATCCCGCATTCTCGCCGGAGAAGAAGCCCACGCGATAGCTGTCCTGCAGATCCGAGGGAAGCAGGTTGGAAATGCTGGTCATGGCCGCATCCACGTCGGCTCTGGCGCCTTCCGGGTCCGTGTTCCATTCGAAGGTCAGCGTGAAGGAGCTGCGGTCGTTCTCATATTCCACCTCCAGCATATCCACGCCGTCCACGGCCAGCAGCCGGGACTCGATCTCATCCGCGTACTGTCCGGAAAAATCCAGAGCGGAGATACCGGTATGGTTGATGCTCACCCGCACCCGGGGCCTCTGGGTCTGGGGGTAGAGTTGGATGGGAAGCTCCGTCACCAGGAAGACCCCGGCAACGCAGAGCAGCACCGCGAGGAGGATCACACCGGTAGCCCTGCGAAAGATCCCGTTGAGCATGACCGTGCCCCTACTGTACCGGCGCACCGACCGATGCACCTTCCCGTTCCCTTCCGGTCAGGTTTCCGAGGTACCGTTCCCCCGGCTCAAGGCCTTCGCGAATCAGCACCAGGTCGCCGAACACCGGCCCCAGCGTCACCTCTCGGGCCTCCAAAACCTGGGATTCGTTCACCATCCAAAGGTAAAATTTCCCGTAGCGGCGGACCACCACATCCCGGCGAACAAACAATCCCCGCACGCGGTCGATCGGCAGATCGATCAGCACGAACTCCCCGATGCCGACCCGCTGGCTGTTGGCAAACTGAAAGGTGAGCTCGAACAATCCCGTGGAATAGTCAGGCTCCGGTGAACGGCTCCGTAAAAAACCCGTGATCCCGGTACCCCCGGCGGTCCGGCCGGTGACCTGCTGGCCGACGTCGATCCGAAAAGCATCCTTGTCGCTTGCGTATGCCTCCAGCACATAGCCCTCGGTGCCCAAGATCACCACGGCGGAATCCCCCGCGCTGACCTCGGCCTCCGGCTGCACCAGAACCTCCGACACCCGTCCCGAGATCCGAGCGATGAGGGGTACCAGTTTGTACAGCTCCAGCACATCATCCTTGCGTTTGACGCTGAGAAGCTCCTGTCCGGCCTCCACCAGCTGTCCTTCGCGAACCGAGATAGTCTGAACGTAACCGCCGGTTGATATCTTGTGAACGATGCGGCTCTGCGGCTCCAGCCTTCCGCCCACCGTGATGCTGTGGGATTGCTCGCTCACCTGGGCGACGGCGATCGGGGACCCACCGGCAGCTCCCGCCTGCGCCGGGTTGGCGCCCGAGCCGCCGCCGGGTCGCCCGCCGGGACCCTGCTGGGCCGACAAGATCACCGTGGACAGCAGTCCTGATAAGATCATTACTACGATTGCGGCTTTCTTCATGCCTGGTTACTCCGTGTAGCCTGTACGACCCGAAGGTTTGCTGATTCTTCTTTATATCCCGCGCACCAAATTCTCGGAATGATGGTAAAGATACTAAATTTTAGGACTGAAGAGGAAGCACCAGTATCTACTACTATTTACGCTTCCCCGCGAAACGCAGAGTACGGGTAGCCAGCTCCGATCCGGTGGGAACCGTCAGCGATTCATAGAGCTCAGGTCGACGGCTCCTGATCCACCGGGAGCCGGTACACATATCGAGACGGCTTGCTTCGAGATCCGCCATCACCATCGTATCTTCCGCCTGCCATGTTTCCGCGAGTATCTCGCCGTACGGATCGAGGATCATGGCATTCCCCGTGCGAACCTCGTTGTCATCCAGACCTACACCGTTGGAGAAGATAAGAAACATTCCGTTGTCATGAGCCCTGGCGGGCAGCCACCGCATGAGCCAATCCCTTCCCTTCGGGCCGCGGAACTCAGCCTCGAGGGCGGCGGGATCCTTGTCCCGATTATCCCACAACTTTGGATCGATCAGCCCCATGCATCGCGGACTGGGCGTATCACATCCGCCCGTTTGATGGGGCGCAAGCAGAATTTCCGCTCCCTTCAGGGCGGTAATCCTGACATTTTCAATGATGTTGTTGTCGTAGCAGGTCAAGACGCCCACCCGTGCGCCCTGGGGGATATCGAAAACCGTGTACGCGTCACCTGAAGCCATGTGCTCGCTGATAAAGCAATGAAGCTTTCTGTGACGGGCCGTCTGCCCGTTGGGCATGACCACAACATAGGTGTTGTAGAGCCTTCCCTCCTTCGAGCGTTCGATGAGCCCGGCACCAAGGGCCAGCCCGTACTGCTCAGACAGCCGCAACAGTTTCCGGGTGGAGGGACCTTCCGGCACACTCTCAGAGAGTGCCTCGATATCCGCCCGGCCCAGCTTGCGCACATGCCAGTATCCGGTAATGCACATCTCGGGAAATACGAGCAGCCGGACTCCCCTGTTGGCTGCCTGCCGAGCGAACAGGCCGATCGTCCGGAGATTGGCCTCCTTGTCTCCGGGGACGTGATTGAACTGCACGGAACCCGCTCTTATGTCTTTCACTAAAACGTTCCTCTATTTTCAACGACTGCTCATGCCAGGATACATGCTCGGGCCCGACGGCTCTTTGCGCCCGTTCCACTCCGTCGGGCTGCCCCAATCCGCCGCTTTCCAGGGCATGTTCTCCGGCTTCACCAGGGGCAGGATCTCTCTGAAGTAGGCGAGCCGCTCCGGTCCGCTCATGGGGGTGAAGCGTTCCGCCACAGCCAGGTCCGCCTCCAGCTCGGCCAGGGTCGAACAGCCGGCAACCACCGTGGTGAGGGGCAGGGAAAGGGCATAGCGCAGGGCGCGCTCGGCCGTATCCGCCAGCCGTTTGTAGGCAAAGATCTTCATCCCGATCACACCTACTTGTTTCGAAGCGGCCACCGGCAGGAATTCTTCCGCGAAGCTGTAGAGGAAGTGGTCCAGGACGGAGACGGCCACCAAAGCCGTATCGAAGGGAAAGCGGCGCAGCGCCTCCACCAGGATCTGGGGATCGGTGTGCCCGCTGATGCTGATGTTACGGACCAGTCCCTCCTCCCGGGCCGAAATAGCCGCCTGCAGCGCACCGTCCTTTGCGGTCATGGCATCGAGCCGCTCGTAGCTGTAGACGTTATGAAGCCTCCACTCGTCGACGTGATCGGTTTGCAGCCGCTGGAGGCTGTCGGCCAACTGCCGACGAGCCTCCTCCCGGCCGGTCGCCCAGGTCTTGGTGGCGATCCACATCTCCTTGCGGCGATGCTTTGCCACCAGCCCGACTCTTTGCTCCGACTGACCCTCGGAGTAGATCCAGGCCGTATCGAAATAACGGATCCCCCGATCAATGGCGGTGTTGAGGATCTCTACGGCCTGCTTTTCATTGCAGCCCTCTTCGTCCACGATGCGCTGAGCGCCGAAACTGAGGATGGGAAAAGCCTGTCCGGTTCCTCCAAAGGGTCGTGTTTCCATCTCAGTACTGCATACCCATGCCGAAACCCATGGCCCCGGGACCACCGGGCAGGACGGTCAGCTTGGGCTCGAAGGTGACCTTGCCTTCGGCGAGGTTCTGCTCGGCCAGCTTGGCCGCATGGTTGCTGGACACCCCTCGAAGTACGACCTGCACCAGTCCGCCTCCGGCCAAAACGCCGAGGCTGGGCAGCAGATCCACGAAGCTCTGGCCTTTCCATGCATCCTCGATGTTCACGTAGGGCTCGGTGAAATAGTTCAGCTGGTCGAACTGCAGCTCACCCGGGAGCAGGAAGTACGCTCCGAGCAGAGTTCCCACACCTGTGAGCAGATCCAGGCTCAGGAACAACGCCCCCATGCCCGGATCATCGTTCATGAACTGACCCAACCCCGGGAGCATGAAGGACATGGCTCTGGATTTGGAAACGTAGGCGGCCTTCTGATAGGCGATCGAAATCTCCCCCAACAGCTCCTGTGCCTCCCCGACGGTCAGCTCGCCGAGCACGGAGCTTTCCCGTCCGGCCATGATGGCTTCCAGCTGCCGTTCGAGCAGCTCCTCCTCGGTGCCCCAAATGGGATGGTGATCCTTCATCTTGGGCTGGCCGGGAGACCCGGCAAAAAGCGTTCCGGCGGCAACCGTCACAATCAAAAGTACAACAAGCCACTTTCTCATGGCAAAACCTCCTGAAAATTTATCTCGGCTCTCTCGATCTGTGTGGGTTAATGTACTCATAGGGTCAGGGAAAAGGAAAGTTAAAGTGGAAACTTGACAGGGAGCCGGCAATGCCATCTAGTTGATCCCTGTAATGAGATACAGACCGATGCGCTTCGATCCGGATTATCGACCCTTCGTCGCGCCCAAGTGCATCTACATCATCCCGTTATCCGGGGATCCGACCCACTACCAGGTACTGATCCCGATCCGCCTCACCAAAAAACTCCTGGACCTTCTGATTCAGGACAAGCTGGAGATCCACCGCTTCGAGGGCTGCCCGGAGGAGGCGGTTGACATCATCAAGGCCCAACTCGGCCGGAGCTGCGCCCAGGGGCTCTCCCGGTATTCGATCCGGATGAATCAGGTGCTGGTCGCGGGAACCGTTCTCGTGGTCCTGGGAATCATCAATATCACATTGCCCGATCCCCTGCCGCTGGCCGACGAGATCCTGATGATCGGCGGCGGTGCGGGTATCGGCATGGTCGGATACCGAAACCGCCGCAGGGTTCTTCCGCTGCTTCGCGACAAGACGGACAGGGCCGTCAAGCAGCTCGAAGGGCTGGAATGCCACAATGATGTCTTGCTCACCCGAATCCACGAAGCGATCCGGGCCAGGAGCGCTCCCATCCCCGATCTTTCGACGAAAGAGCCGGTCGACCCTTTCGAATTGGAATCCCGGTGGCTGGTCGAATATCTCGACCTCCAGAAGCTCATCGATTCGAAGGTCATCACCTTCGAACATCTGGATTCGCTTCTCGAAGTGCTTTCCGACGCCCTCCCCCTGTCCAGATTTCTATCTCTGGAACAGAAGCTGCGAAAAAACCCGAAGGACGTAAACGCCAGAAGAGCCCGGGAAAGGATGGCCGAAAGATATGGACTGTCGCCGGATGCGTTTACCGTCTATGCCGAATTCTATCGCCTGGCCCGGGAGATCGTGTCCGCGGGCAGCACTGGTGGCAAGCGCGGAGGAGGGGGATACGGCGGAGGCAGCGGCGATGGGCGCAGCGGCGGGGGCGATTCCGGTTGAGCCGACAGCATCAGATTTCTAAAAAAGTTGGGACCGAGGGGTTTGGAACATGCGTGAGGACGACCTTTGAAAGGTACAAAAGCCAGCCCCTTTCCCCTCGATCACCAACTGGGAGAAGTGGGATGCCATGAAACGTCTTGCGCCTCTGGCATCTATATATTAGCAACAACCGTGCCACGTGCGGAAAATACCTGACAAATTATATTCCTCGACCCGGCATAGAATTATAGAGGCGGGCTTTTTTCCGATTCGATGGGGTTTGTGTTTCCGGTTACAGAAAGGAAAGTTGAGTCTGGATCAGTTACGATATCGTGACTAATCGGCACCGGCGGTCAAGGCGCCGCTGCGGGCGTCTTTCGTAATCTTACTTGCAAAGGTCGGATCGTCGTGCCGGATAAGCTCCGGAAGATCCCCGGCCACGCCAACCTTGTTTGCTTTGATAATCAGAACTCCGCGGATCCCCGGCAGCGCAGAGATACGCTCGAGCACCCCGGGGACATCCCGGGGGCTTTTTACCAGGTTGCAGGCCAAAGTTGCTGCCGCATCGGCCAGGGCACCGTCAGGAGCGACGACCGTGGCCAAGTCACAATCCCCGAAGCTAAAGCTGTGCCCCATAATGCTGGAGGAGGAGCAGATCGCCAGGGGCATCCGCCCCGGTTGGACCCTGAGGGCCAGCTTCCCGGACAGAGGGCTGTCTCCTGCGTACAGAGCTACGGTGACAGGGTCGGTCGAATACAGGAAGATATCGCCCCCATTTTCCACTATGGCTTCCCCGGCGCCGGCCAGGCGGGCCGCGTCGACGGCCAGGTGCGCCATGGTTCCGGCAACGGCTGCCATGGGTCCGACACCGGTCACCGCCGCCGCTGCCTGCATGCGCAGCGCCACCTCCGGGGCTCCGGCCAGCAGCTCCAGCGGCTCCAGGGATGAGACGAAATCGGGCTGCCTCTTGATGTAGATCTCCAGCGCTCGTCGCTGCCTGCGAATCTCCCGTTGAATGACCTGCGAATGGGTCGAAGCAATGCGGAAGTTGGCGCCCCGGTGGGAATAGCTCTGATAGCGCCTCATTGCTGCATTTTGTTCGATCTTTGTCCGGATTGCAACGGTTGGTTCGGAAACAT
>CAZPQC010000090.1:11039-16101 GCA_964588525.1 uncultured Spirochaetaceae bacterium | reverse complement strand
CTTCCACCTCCTGGTTGAAGCCCTTGCCGGCCAGGGCCACCTCACCGCTGGAGGCTCCGCTGCCGACGTTCTGCGACCCGGATTGCAGGACGATCTGCTTGGTGGTCAGGGCGGAGAGATGCACCCAGCCCTCGCCGCTCGGCAGTCTGACCCGGGCCCAGCCGCTCTGCTCGGCGAGCACGTCGACCCGGTCTCCGTAGGCCAGCACGGCCAGGATCTTGCCCATGTAGCTGGGTGTGGCCCGGACTTGTGTTTCTTTGACGGTGACGCTCATCTGCTTGGCCGACTGGCCGAAGGCCAGGCCGGCTGAGAGCAAAAGCGCCGCGGCAATTATCATAAGAGATTTTACTCGCATGATGGTCTCCTTGGTGTGAATTGTACAAGGAATCCCGCTTCGCTGTCATCCCGGTCAAACGCAAGAACCCAAAGAGGGTGGTTGCGGAATTGCCCTGTAAGGAAATATCCGGCATAATTTGTCAAAAATCCCGAATAAGGGGGATAACCGCTCATGCCGTTTACGATGTTCCATGATCGATTCCCTGACCTCGCCAAAAGGGAAACAAGAACCATGACGGTTCTTCGTAATACCACCCTGCCCCCTGATACCTACGCTTTGATCGAAAACTATTGTGACGAACCGGGATGTGATTGCAGGCGGGTGATCTTCAACATTCTGGCTGAGAAAAGGAACGAGATCGTGGCGGTGATAGCCTATGGGTGGGAAAGCGAGGATTACTACAGAGAATGGTCCAGCCACAAAGAACCCGACGTGCTCAGAGAATTACAAGGTCCGGTATTGAATCGCTTGAGTCTCCAGTCGGAATTGGCTCCAACCCTGTTGAACATGGTCAAAGAAGTGGTTTTGAACGACCGGCGGTATATCGAGAGGCTTAAAGAGCATTATAGACTGTTCAAAGCAGCCGTCGATGGGATTCGCACTACTGCAACGCCCGAATCTCGTTTGAAGAAAATCGGACGGAACGATCCCTGCCCCTGCGGCTCGGGGCGCAAATACAAGCACTGTTGTTTGAAGAGGGCTCACGATTCTCGGTTGGGAGAATGATTTCATAAGGGCGTCCTTCGCCCGGGGGCATCGTGCGTGTCCTTAGAATTGAGGCGAAAACGGAAGAGGAAACCGGATGTACAACGCAGCTCTACCCGTGCTCTTCGCGGTTGCCCTGGATGCAGCCGTACTGGACGTTCATGAGCGCTTGCGCCGCGGCTGCTTCGGGTCGCCCGGCTTTGGAACCAGCCGCTTCGAATCCCCTGAGGCCTCGGGACGAACCAGACATTTCGGGGAGAAGCCGATGAGGTCGGACCGCCCGGCCTTCCGCAGCGCTTCCCTGACCAGGTTCCGGTTTTGGGGCAGGCGGTATTGGACAAGAGCCCGCTGCAGAGCCCTTTCGTGGTGTCCTTTGGCGCTGTACACCGGCTCTCCGTTTCGCGGATCCATGCCTGTGTGGTACATGCAGGTCGAGAGGGTGCCGGGAGTGGGATAGAAATCCTGCACCTGCTCCGGCTGCAGCCGGCGGTCGCGCAAGTATTCGGCCAGCTCCACCGCATCCTTCAGCTCCGCGCCGGGATGCGCTGAAATGAGGTACGGGACCAGGTACTGCTCTTTTCCCAGCCGGCGGTTGATGGCGGCGAAGCGCTCGGCAAAGCGCTCGAATACACCGCTCTCGGGCTTGCCCATGAGCTGAAGCACCCGGGCTGAGGCGTGCTCCGGGGCTACTTTGAGCTGCCCGCTGACGTGATGACGGCACATCTCGACGAAAAAAGTCTCATCCGGATCGGCCAGCAGGTAATCGTAGCGGATCCCTGAGCGAATGAAGACCTTCTTGACCTTCGGCAGTGAACGCAGCTTCCGCAGCAGCGCCAGGTAGTCGCCGTGATCCACGACCAGATTGCGGCAGGGTACCGGATACAGGCACTGGCGGTCCCGGCAGGCGCCGTGACTGCCCTGCCTGGGACAGGCAGACCGGCGGAAGTTGGCCGTCGGTCCGCCCACATCGTGGATGTATCCTTTGAAATCGCTCCGCCCGGTCAGGGCCCGAGCCTCCCGCAGCAGGGACTCGTGGCTCCTTCCCTGGACGATCCTGCCCTGGTGGAAGGTTAGGGAGCAGAAGCTGCAGGCGCCGAAACAACCCCGGGCGCTCACCAGGCTGAAGCGAATTTCCTCTACCGCCGGGATGCCGCCCTCGCGGTCGTACATCGGGTGAGGGTCCCGAGTGTAGGGCAGCTCGTAGAGCTCGTCCAGCTCCGCAGAGCTGAGCGGGAGAGCCGGTGGGTTCTGCACCACCCAGCCTCCCGATACCGGCTCGACCAGCCTGCGGCCGCTGAAGGGATCGGTGTTTTCGTACTGGAGTAGAAAGCTCTCGGCAAAGGCCCGTCGGTCGTCCCGAACCTGCTCGAAAGCCGGCAGCAGGACTGCGTTCTCAGGTTCTTTAGCGGGTGATTCTGCAGCCATTTTCCCTGCGGCGCCGGAACGCCTGTACACCGTCCCACGCACGGTGGTGATCTTCCGGACGGGAACGCCCAGGGACAGTTGCTCTGCGATTTCCAGAATCGGGTGCTCCCCCATGCCGTAAACCAGCAGATCGGCCTTGGCATCCAGGAGGACCGACCTCCTGACCTTGTCCGACCAGAAGTCGTAGTGGGAAAAACGCCGCAAAGAGGCTTCCAGTCCACCGACGATCACCGCAACCCCCGGATAGGCCTGGCGGGCGCAGTGGGCGTACACCACCACTGCCCGGTCCGGACGCCGGCCCACAGCTCCACCCGGCGAATACACGTCCCGCCTGCGGCGATGCCGGAAAGAGGAAAAATGATTGACCATGGAGTCGACATTGCCCGAGGTGACCAGGAAGGCCAGGCGGGGGCGGCCCAGGCGGCGGAAGTCGTCCGGCATCCGCCAGTCCGGCTGGGCGATCACCCCGATTCGATAGCCCCGGCTTTCCAGCAGACGAGCGATCAGCGCGGCGCCGAATGAGGGGTGATCCACATAAGCATCACCGGTGAGGAGGACGAAGTCGAGCTCGTCCCATCCCCGCTCGAGCGCCTCTTCCCGGTTTACAGGAAGAAATCCGTTCACGTAGGGAAATATAATGCGGTAGAGGATAGGGTGGCTATAGCTCTCACCAAACAGTGTCAAAACCTTCAGCGGTGACGCTGGGGTGTGACTTTCTTTTTGACGACATCGATTGAACCGTTCCGAGCAGCCGGTGACAAACCTCTGAATTTATGGTGTTGTATCCATGAAACCAACTACAACAATCCCGGAGACAACAAAATGACAATTAAGATCAATATTATCGGAGCCGGGGTGTCCGGCCTGGCCGTGGGCTGCTACCTGCAGATGAACGGCTTCGACACCGAGATCTTCGAGATGCACGATCGGCCCGGAGGGTTGTGCACGGCCTGGTCGCGCAAGGGCTACACCTTCGACGGCTGCATCCACTGGCTCATCGGTTCCAGCCCCGGAAGCAACATGCACGAGATGTGGAAGGAGCTGCATGCGGTGCAGGATCGCGAATTCGTGGAATGGGAAGAGTATGCCCGGATACGTACCCGTGGAGGTGAGCTGTTCACGATTTACACCGATCCGCACAAACTGGAGGCGGAGATGCTGCGCGTGGCCCCGGAAGACTCGGAGGTTATTCGATCCATTTGCGGCGCAATTCGCAAGGTATCCAGGGCGGACATGCCCGTGACGGCTGAGAAGATGGGGCTTTTCGAGCGCTTGGGCTACATTCTGCCCTGGCTGAGCATAGGTATGGCCATGAAACGCTGGAGTTCCACGAGCATCTCCGCCCTCTGCTCCCGACTCAAAAGCCCGGTGCTGGCCGAAGTGCTTCGTACCATGTTCGGCGGAGAGGGCGGTACCGGGGACATGCCAATGATCGCCATGATCATGATGCTCGGCTTTATGCACAAGGGAAGCTGCGGTTATCCGATCGGCGGCTCCCTGGAGTTCGCCCGGGCCATCGAGCGGCGCTACATCGAGCTGGGGGGACGCATCCGCTACAACGCCCGGGTGGAGAAGATCCTGGTGGAGAACGACCGGGCGGTGGGCATCCGCTGCAACGGAGAAGAGCATCGCTGCCATGAAGTGATCTCCTGCGCCGACGGGCGCACCACCCTCTTCGACATGCTCGAGGGCAAGTACCTGAGCGACGAACAGCGAGAGGCGTACCAGAGCTATCCCCTGTTCCCATCGCTGATCTACGTCTCCCTGGGCATCGGCCGGGACCTGAGCGAGCTTCCCCATATGTCGGTTTTTCCGCTCAAGAAGGAGATCGTGCTGGAGGAGGGCGCTCTGACCCTGAAGCAGCTGAATCTGCGCCTGTTCACCTTCGATCCCACCATGGCCCCGGCGGGAAAGACCGCGGGGATCGTGATGATCGAGTCCCGGGGAATCGACTACTGGAACGGCCTGCGCAGCAGTGATCCGGCCAAGTACAAGGCGGAAAAGCGGCGCGTTGGCGAGCTGGTGATCGAAGCCCTGGAGGGCGAGTTCGGGGGGATCGAGGAACACATTGAGGTGGTGGATGTGGCCACCCCGGCCACCTGGCAGCGCTACACGGACAACTGGAAGGGAAGCTACGAAGGTTTCCTGCCCACGAGCAAGACCATGGCCAGGAACCTGGGCTTCACTGTGCCGGGCCTGTCCAACTTCCACATGCACGGCCAATGGGTGGCGGTCGGCGGCGGGCTTCCTCCTGCCGGAACCAACGGCCGGATTGTCGCCAAAAAGCTCTGCAAGAAATACGGAAAGCGCTTCCGGACCGTTCCATAGGGTGGAACCTGCCCGATGCACACCCGGACGCCACAATAGCTCCAAGGGTCACCCGTATAGTACACACGCGGGTGGCTGGTCTCCAGCATCCGCAGGGCCTGCTGCGTATCGGCGGTGATCTCGAAGTGCAGCTGTAACAAGTGCATATCCCCGTGTTAGAATAGCCAGCCATGCCCATTATCATGCACGAGAAGATCCGCATCGGGGTCAGCGCCTGCAACGCGGGCGCTCGGGTGCGCTGGAACCGGGCCGGCTGGGACCGCATCG
>CAZPQC010000090.1:0-10939 GCA_964588525.1 uncultured Spirochaetaceae bacterium | reverse complement strand
CGCATCGGCGCCTGGCTGGCGGGTCTGCCCAAACGTTTTTCGGCGGCAACGGCAGGGGAGTGGAAATCCGCAACCCTGCACCTCCTGCGCAAACCCTCCACGTTCATCCGCATCACCTCGGTCATGCAGAAGCACTGGGCCCACTACCGCAAGCATTTCAATCCCGAGGCCGGGGATAGCAAGGCACCGGTCAAGGAGCTGTCCAAGTGCAAGTTCGTCGAGGAGCTTCTGTCCATGGAGAAGAGAGCGGTCACCGAGGGTTACGATTTCGAAGGTGCGCCGGTACTGATTCGGGAGAAGCGCTGAGGCTCGAACCCGAGGGTCGGGGTGGCTTCCAGCTGATCGGACGCCTGAGTCCCGGCGGTTGAGAGAAGGCGTTCTATTCGTCGACCCCGAGATACTTTATTATATGCTTCGCCAACAGATCATCAATTTCACGATGTCTTGGGATGGGCTGCTTCTTGCCTGTCCCAGGGTTGAAATAGATATCGTGTCGAGACCCGTGCTGCAACAAAACGCAGCCTTTGCGTTCAAGAAGCTTGATCAGGTCAGCACGTTTCATATTGTGATTTCTTTTGTCTCAAAACCCTCCGGTACTTCATCAAGCGCCATCAGTAAATATGCATCCTTGATATTCTCCTCGAGTTCTTCAACTGTCTCACCCTGGGTCATTATTTCTGGATGCTCAAGCAATTTCCCCAGCCAGAACTTATCAGATTTCCAATACACCATTGTCATTTTTTTGTTCATGTTTCACCCGCTTGCTGAATCTTAGTATAGATATGCGGATTTGTCATGTAGAACCCGCGGATCGGGGTGGCGATACCAAACCTGAGATCGACCCGGATCAACCTTCGTCTGCGCTCGATTCGGCAATGATGCACAGTAATTCACTATATTAAAACAATTTACCCGTTCCCGCCCGTCATCCACCGATCCGCCTGTTCTCCAACATCAGGTTAACACTCTTTACCTGTAATTTTCATCCTGGTAATGAATTATTGAAATACAGCCGCCTGGCACGGGATTTGCTTTTTATCTATCAGAACGAACCGGTAGGTGAGGTGAAGGAAAATGAACCAAAAAATCGTACGAGCGGCTTTTGGGATCCTCACCCTGATCGTAACCGTGTCGTGTACAACCGCACCGCCCCGCCAAAACAGCATCGCAGGGAGCGGCGCTGTCGAGGACGTTGCGCCCACCGAAAAACGCATCAGGATCTACGGCAAGTACGATCGTGCGATCCCGGAGATCATCCACGATCTCAAGCAATGCGCCCCGCTGCGCAAGCCGTCGGAGGGCGAAGCTTTCCAGTCGGCGCAGTGGGTTATCGATTACGGAATCGATCTGGAAAGCAGCGGTTCCGTGGATGCGGAAGAAGCTACAGTCCGCAATGAGATGTACTGGAAAGCGATCGTGGCCCTGTCGGCGAATGACATCACCGCCCTTCTGACCAGACTCCTGCTGCTCATGCGAGAGGGCGAGTTGCGGCGGGCGAAAATCGTATTCCTGTTCTGTGCCTATGACCAGAACCAATCATGGGACAGGGACAGCAGAGTGCTTCAAGAGGTAGCAGAGGATGCCTACCAGATCGAGGCGGAAAGCAACCGCTGCGTGGAGGAGGGGATCCGCAAGTGGGATCAGGGCCAGAGGAGCCAGGCTTTGGAACTCTACAACGCTGCGCTGGATGTCTTCCCCAAGAATCCGTGGGCGCTGTGGGAGCTCGCCCTCGATCACCTCACCTATGATTTCGACCCGGAAGAGCTGACCGACGGCCGATTCGACGCACGATACCGGCTGATCAGACGTCTGGATCCCCATTACGAGTTGGCCTACTACCAGGGACAAAACACTCCGGAGAAACGGACAGCAGCCTCGGCACTGACGGAAAAGGTACTGCCCGGTTTCGCCGAACTGTTCAAAGGCGAGAACGTGCTGGTGAACATGCGATCTCTTGCCGACGGATACTTCGAGATGCGGGAATACGAGTTCGCGATCTACGCCTACAAGTATATCCTGTTCCGTACCTACGATGACGGATTCGATCAGGCCATCGTAGGGCGGATTTCAACGTGTCTGGAGCGCTTGGGCATGGAGCGGGTGGTCCCCCTCCTGGATCAATTTCTGTCGGAAGTGGAACGAATGATCACCTCGGAGCGCAAACGACTCCAAGCCGCCCGGGAGCAGGTGGCACAGATCCAGGCAGAAGGTCATTCCAGAATCAGTTCCTCCACCCTCTGGAAACCGCTGACCAGGGTGTAGCTTTCCACCCGGATCCGGTAGTAGCAGCAGGACGGGGAGACGACAAATTCCTCCAGATAGGGATGCTTTTTCAAGTAATGCGAGAGGAAGGGAGGCTGCGGATGCGGGGGAAGCTCTTCCGCCGTGCCCTTGGCCGTGACGGCGATACAGACGTCGAAGTCGCTCTCTACGTTTTGCCGATTGTCGACTATAAATGCCACCCTAGGATCCGACTTCATGGCTTCCACCTTGCGGGTGTACTTCGGCGTGACGAAGAAGATATCCTGCAGATTCTCCGAGTGGATATAGGCGATTAGATTCTGGTGGGGCATGTTTTTGTAGTGCGTGGCCAAAACACCGACCCGCTGGGAATCCAGCAACTGTCCCACTTGATCCAGGAACTCCTCATTCCTCATTTCTGATCCCCCTTCTTAATACTCGTAAGAATGAAGACCGTGATCTCGCCAAGCCCGCCACCGGTTTTCTCCCTCTGGTTTCCTACAACGTACTACCCCCGTCGACGCCGGTCAATCATGCACTCCGGCCACTGGTCATCAGCCCCCACCCCCACTGCACCTACTTCGGCCTGGATCCCGGGGTGCTTTCGGGGATCTACGCACCGGAGCAGGTTAATATTAGCATCTACTGGAAACCCGGCCCTTGACCTGCCTTACACCGAAACTGTAGTCTTTCGACTTACCGCGAGGGACGAACAACATGGATAGACCCGTGATCCGGAAATCGGCCCTAATCCTACCGATCTCTCTGCTCTTCTATACGGCGCTGATCGTAACGACCTTCAGCATGATCTTCTACGCCAGGGATCTGTTTCAGGCATCGGTATCCCTGATCGGATGGCTGGCCGCTGTCCCCCACCTCTGCTACTTCAGCGGATGTTTTGCGCTACGGCCGCTGTACCGGCTTCTTCTTCCCAGGCATTCCCTGATCCTGGCAACCGCTGCGGCGGCGGTTCTGCTGGTAGGCATGCTGCTGGTACGATCCCTGCCCCTGCTCTTCCTCCTCTACGGGCTGTTCGGTTTCTCTCTCTCCCTGTTCTGGCCGCCCCTGATGGGTTGGCTCTCCTACGGCAAGGAAGAGCGGGCCCTCAACACAACACTGGGACGTTTCAATCTCTCCTGGAGCGGGGGAAACATCATCGCACCTTTTCTCGCGGGTTTCCTGCTGCAGCGGGGCATCAGCGTGCCGTTCAGGGTGGCTGCGTTGATCATGACGGTCATTTGCCTGATCGTGCTCACCGTCTCACTTATCGTTCCGGGAATCCGGCAGGATCGACAGAGAGAGTCGATCCGCAGGGACGAAGAAAAGCCAGAGGATCGAAGCACCCCCCTTCGCTACCCGGCCTGGGTCGGTCTGTTTGCCTCCTACGTTATTCTGGGCATCACGATGAGCATCTTCCCCCTGTACCTGCGCGAAGAGATCGGATTGACGGAAACGCGGATCGGTCTGCTGCTTCTGATCCGCGCCCTGTTCTCGACCCTCGGCTTCTTAATCCTGGCACGGCTGTCATTCTGGCATTTCAAATCCTGGCTGATGATCCTGTCTCAGGGATTGATCATTGTGGTTGTGGCGGTGATTGCTGCGGTTCGTACCTTTCCCGGCCTCTCCCTGGTTCTGGCCCTGTTCGGACTGCTGTTCTCTCTAAGCTACGATAACAGCCTGTTCCACGGCGTGAGCGGGAGCCTGCGGCGGTCGACCCGCATGGCTGTTCATGAGAGTCTTTTGACCGCGGGGATGATTGCCGGCCCGGCAATCGGGGGCATTCTCTACCAGAGCGGTCGGTTCACCCGGGTGCTTGTGTTCGGCTGCGCCGTGGTGGCAGCCGCTGCTGCGGCTCAAGCCGCCCTGGTATTGATCTTCCGCAAGATCAAGACGAGCAGCGCAAGGTGAGGCGGGTGCTCCCGCCCGGGTAACCGTGCCGCAAGAAAAAAGCACTCGCATCGTGCTTTACACGACCGGAAGATTTTGTTACATTGGGCACTCTGTTTGATCATCGAAACCAATAGTTTAGAATCGCATAGAAGGAAAGCAAACAATGGCACGCAAGTGTGATATCTGCGGAAAACAAACGGTTACGGGCAACAACGTCAGCCACGCCCACAACACGACCCGTCGGGTGTGGAAGCCGAACATCCACAAGGTGCGTGCGCTGGTTGGCAAAACCCACACCACCCTCAAGGTCTGCACCCGCTGTCTGCGCAGCGGCAAGGTCGTTAAGGCCTAAGACCGTTTATACGTTCTCAATCCTTTCGATAACAAAGAGATACCCAAATAATCCCTTGACAGGCACACGGGTCGGATTTATCGTGTATTGAAATCACACTAAAGGAGGCAAACGATGAAAAAGTTTGTCTGTGTTCTAGTATTACTGGCTGCTGCCTCGGCTCTAGTCTTCGCCGGCGGGACAGCCGCAGCACCGGCCAAAACCCTGGTCTACGCCACCACGGAGCACCTGACCGACCTGGATCCGTCAAATGCGTACGACTTCCACACCTGGGAGCTGTTTCAAAACATCGGTAACGGACTGCTGAAGTACGAGCCCGGAAAAACGGAAATCATCCCCGGCCTGGCGGAGAGCTACACCGCCAACTCAGACGCAAGCGAGTACACCTTCAAGCTCCGCAAGGGCTTGAAGTACAGCGACGGGACGCCCTTCAACGCGGAAGTGGTGAAATGGTCCGTTGATAGGGTCATGGCTCTTGAAGGCGATCCTTCCTGGCTGGTAACTTCCTACGTCGATTCGGTGGAAGTGGTGGACGAGTACACGGTAAAGTTCAAGCTCGTCGGCCCGGTAGGCTTCTTCCCCTCGGTCGTGGCCACGGTACCGTATTTCCCGATGAATCCCAAGCTCTACCCCGAAGACCGCTGGATCAACGACCCCAGCGAGTTGATCGGCGGGAAGTACGCCGGTTTGGGTCCGTACAACCTGGTATCCTTCAAGCGCGACGAGGAAGTGATCCTAGAAGCCAACCCCGATTATTATGGAGCAAAGCCGAAGGTAGACCGGATCGTGATCCGCTACTTCGCGGACGCCACCACCATGCGCCTGGCTTTGGAAAAAGGCGAGGTGGACCTGGTCTACAAGACCCTGAATCCCTCCGATATCGTGGACCTGTCCAAGAATGCCAACTACAAGACTTTCAAGATGTCGGGACCGTACATCCGCTACCTCTGCTTCGAAGTTTCGGAAGGACAGTTTTCCGACAAGAGGCTAAGACAAGCGGTGGGCGCCCTGATCAACCGGCAGGAAATCATCGACAAGGTATTTCTCGGGCAGAACCAACCCCTGTACTCCATGGTGCCCAACGGGATGATCTACCACACCGACGACTTCAAGACAAAGCTCGGTGACGGGAACGTGCAGCTGGCCAACAAGCTGCTGGCCGAAGCGGGCTACACAGCCGCCAAACCTCTCGTGTTCGATCTCTGGTATCCGCCCCAACATTACGGCGATACGGAGAAGGACATGGTGGAAGTCATGCAGGCTCAGCTGCAGAAATCTCCCGCCGTGAAGGTCAACCTCAAATCCGCCGAATGGGCCACGTACACCGACAACTTCGATACCAAGCAGATGAAGGTCTTCACCCTGGGCTGGTACCCGGACTACATCGATCCGGACAACTACACGGCTGCTTTCGCCAGCTCCCAGGGGTCCCCGGGAATGGGCATCTACTTCTCCGATCCCGAGTGGGACGCCCTGTTCACCAAAGAGCAGACTTCGGCGGATCCGAACGTGCGCAAGCAGGTCTTCGAGGACCTGCAGATGCGCTGGACCGATCAGTGCCCCACGGTTCCCATCTTCCAGGGCAACCTCTACGTGTTCACGAAGAAGAACGTGAGCGGCGTCAACATCGGGCCGACCCTGATCTTCAACTACGAAGTTCTGGAAATCGAATAAATCCGCGTCCCGCGACGTAACTCAGCCCGGGCTTTTCAGCCCGGGCTTTTTTATGGTAAAAAGCCTCATATGATTCAGCGATCGGACCCGGACTCGTGAAGAACCTACTCCGCTACATCATCACCCGCACCCTGCTCACGATTCCGATGATCCTGATCCTGGTTTCCCTGGTTTTCGTGGTGCTGCGGATCATGCCGGGGGACCCGGTTAAGGCGATGCTGGGGGCTCACGCTCCTCCCGAGGTAATCGCGCAGAAGCGGGAAGAGCTGGGTTTGAACAAGCCGATCATCATCCAGTACTTCGAATATCTGGGACAGCTGGTCAGGCTCGACCTGGGCCGGTCCATGATTCTGCAGCAGGACGTGACCCAACCGATCAAGGAGAAGCTTCCCGCCACCCTGGAGCTCACGCTGGTCGGCCTGCTGTTCACCTTGCTGATCGGTGTACCGCTGGGCGCCTACGCAGCCAGCAAGCGGCGAAGCGGCCGGGATTTCGGCATCCGCCTCTACGGAAACGTCGTGTACTGCATCCCCGTCTTCTGGATGGGATTGATGCTCCAGCTGATCTTCGGCGTATGGCTGAACTGGCTGCCGATCGCCGGTCGCACCAGCGCGCGGACCTTCGTCTCCATGTTCGAACGCACCGGATTCTATCTGATCGATACCCTGCTGATCGGCGACTTCGGCGCGTTCACGGACGTTTTGCTGCACCTGGTATTACCATCTCTGACCCTCGGAATCGTCATTTCCGGCGTATTCGTGCGTCTCACACGATCGAATATGCTCGACGTTCTGAAAACCGACTACGTCCTGGCGGCCCGGGCACGGGGTATTCCCGAACGGAAAGTCGTTTACCGCCACGCACTGAAAAACGCCTTAATCCCGGTATTAACCATGATGGGTCTTCAGTTCGCCCTGCTGCTGGCGGGCGCCATTTTGACGGAGAGCACCTTCTCCTGGCCGGGGATGGGGAGGCTGCTGGTGCAGCGGATCTACCTGCGGGATTACCCGACGATTCAGGGGGTCATCGTGGTCTACGCCTTTATGGTAAGCATTATTTCCCTCGTCGTGGATCTGATCTACGCACTGATTGACCCGAGGGTGAAGTATTGAGCGCAGAAGTGAAAAGTTCATCGGAGCGTAACATCAGAGCACGATTCTCTCCGGCAGGCATTTTGGGAAAACCGTTTCGGGGGCTTATCCTGGTCAGCAGGAAATACGGTGCCGAGTGGTGGATCATGATCGCCGGCGCACTCATCGTATCTTTCATGATCATTGTGGCCGTTTTTCCCGCGGTGTTCGCTCCCTACGGTCCTCTGGACCAGGAGGCGGGAGGCCAGCTTATGCCGCCGCAACCGGGCTATCCCTTCGGCACGGACAACCTGCACCGGGATGTGCTGTCCCGGGTGATATTCGGAGCCCGCACGATCCTGGGAGTGGCATTCGCCGCGGCGATCCTATCCTCTGCGATCGGGATCCCCCTCGGCCTGCTGTCCGGCTTCGTGGGCGGGATCCTCGACAGAATCCTCTCCCTGATCATGGACTCGGTATACTCGTTTCCCGGACTGATCCTGGCCATAGCCTTTGCCGCCATGCTCGGTCCGGGGGTAGTGAACATCACCCTGGCCGTGGCGGTGATCTACATCCCCACCTACTTCCGTATGGTCCGGGGCCAGACCCTGAGCATCCGGGAGGAGGTCTACGTCGAGGCGGCTCGGGCCATTGGGGCGCGCCGCTGGGTGATTCTCCTGCAGTACATCTTTCCCAACGTCATCGCCAGCGTGGTGGTTATCTTTTCGATCAACATCGCCGATGCGATCCTCACTGAAGCGGCCCTTTCCTACATCGGTCTTGGACTTCCCGCGGGTATCCCCGACTGGGGGATGGACCTGTCCATGGGAAAGAAGTTCCTCCCTTCGGGAACCTGGTGGATGATCACCTTTCCCGGGGCGGCGATCAGCCTGCTCGCCCTGGGCTTCACCATGCTGGGGGAGGGGCTGGCGGAGATCCTGAATCCCCGGCTGCTGGAGCGATAGATGAGCGAAACGATGCAACAAACAGCTGAGCCGGTCCTGGAGATCAGGAATCTCTCCATAGACTACCCCATCTCCATCGGTACGGTGGGGGCGGTAGAAAAGGTCAGCTTCGACCTGTACAAGGGGGAAGCCCTGGGCCTGGTCGGGGAGTCGGGATGCGGCAAATCGACCCTGGGACTGTCGATCCTCAAGCTGGTCCGGCCGCCGGGAAAGATCACCGGGGGCCAGATCCTGTACAAGGGACGGGATATCGTGAGCATGCGGGACCGCCAGATACTCAAGCTCCGGGGTCAGAACATAGCCATGGCTTTTCAGAATCCCCTGACCTCACTCAATCCGCTGTTTCGCATCGACAGGCAGTTTCTGGAAACGATCCACCAGCACGAGCCGGGAATCAACAAGAGCGAAGCGCTCAAACTTGCCGAGGCCATCCTGGAAGAGCTGGGGATCGAACCCAGCAGGCTCTACGAATACCCTCACCAGCTTTCCGGAGGAATGCGTCAAAGGATCATGCTCGGACTGGGGCTGATCATGAATCCGGACATCATCGTGGCCGATGAGCCGACCACATCCCTCGATGTGATCGTGGAGGCGGGCTTCATCGACCTGCTCAACCGTCTGCGGGGGCGCTACAACCTCTCGATCCTGCTGATCACCCATAATCTCGGCCTGGTGGCCGAGATCGCCGACCGGGTGGCCGTGATGTACGCCGGAAAGATCGTGGAGATCGGCGGCGCCGATAAGATCTTCCACGATCCCCTGCATCCCTACACCTACGGCCTGATCAACTGCGTGCCCAATATCCGGCTGGATCAGGAGGAGCTGGTGACCATGCCGGGCAATCCACCGGATCTGGTGAACCCGCCGGCGGGCTGCCGCTTTTCGCCGCGCTGCCCCAAGGTGATGGATATCTGCCGGGTTCAGGAACCCGAGCTTAAGGCGCCGGCCGCGGTTCAGGGGACCGGTCAGTTGTCGGATCAGACCTCCGGAGCCGGATCGGATACGGCCCGCCGCGTGACTGCCTGCTGGCTGTACCAGGTAAAGGGGGCGGAATGAGCAAGGAGGCCCTGTTCAGCGTCCGCTCTCTGGTCAAAGAGTTCCCCGTTCAGAAGAACCTCATCGATCTGCTGCTGGCCGGCCGGAAACGCTCCGTGGTCCATGCGGTGGATGATATCTCCTTCGACATCTACAAAGGCGAGGTATTGGGGCTGGCCGGGGAGAGCGGATCCGGAAAGTCGACTACAGGTCGGCTGCTGCTGCGCCTGATCGAGCCGACCGACGGCATCATCGAGTACCGGGGCAGAAACCTCACCGCCATTTCATCTCGGGAGATGGAGACCTTGAGGGCCAAGCTGCAGATCGTCTTCCAGGACCCCAACTCTTCACTGAGCCCCCGGATGAGCATCGGGCGGGCTATCGGCCATCCATTGAGAATCCACCGGATGGGTAACAGCGGCCAGCGCAAGGATCGCGTTCTCGAGCTGATGGAGAAAATCGGGCTGACTCCCGCCGACTTTCTGTACCGCAAGTACCCCCACCAGGTCTCCGGAGGGCAGGCCCAGCGGATCGTGCTGGCCCGTGCCCTGGTCACCGGCCCGGAGTTCATCGTGGCGGATGAACCGATCGCCATGGCCGACGTGTCCGTACGGGCCCTGATCCTCGAGCTGATGAAGCAGCTGAAAGGTGAGTTCGACCTGACCTACCTGTTCATCACCCACGACCTGGCCACGGCCAAATACCTCTGCGACCGCATCGCCATCATGTATCTGGGACGAATCGTGGAAATCGGAAGCAGAGACGAGCTGTTCAGCCGGCCCCACCATCCCTACACTCAGGCTCTGTTGGAGGCAGTGCCGGTGCCGGATCCGGTCCAGAGAAGAACCGAAGAGATGGTTCACGGAGAGATCCCTAGTGCCATCAATCCGCCGACGGGCTGCCATTTCCATCCCCGCTGCCCCCACGCCATGCCCCGCTGCAGCGAAGGACGGCCGCCGCTGACGGAGATCGCCCCCCGGCACTTCTCAGCCTGCGTGCTGGACAGCTAGTCGAGGATATCGACCAGCATGTCGGGGATTGGTGGAGTACTCCACCAGCCCCGGCCACTCAGATTTTTAGAAAGCACAAATAAGGAACGTCCCGATTCAATTCCTCCTCCTTTCCCCTAATAATTAGAACCAGGCTGCCACGTACCGCCGGGACAACAAAAAGCCGCCCGGCGCAACTACGCCGGCACATCTGCGGCAAGAGCAAGGCGGGGATCGTCGGCAGGGGAATTGACTGAAGAGAGGTAATCAAGATGCTCGGAGAACTAAAGACGGTCTTCTGCGACTGTAGTCCTCATCTGCTTGACCTCCGGAAATCCCGCTTCTAAGGTGTACACATCCCTTACAAGAACCAGCAGGAGGTCTGAAATGCTCCACCGTTTCTCTTCAGTTCGACAACTAGGAGGTGTCCTAATCGGCCTTGCCCTGTTCACGACAACTTTGTTGCTCGACGGCTGCCGGGAGGAACAGAGTCGCTACGGCGGCACGGTCGTGCTTTCGACAGTCGAAGAGCCGGCCGGATTCAACCCCCTTTTTTACCTCGATTCGCTATCACCAAACATCGGCAGCCTGATCTTCAACACCCTGGTCAAGTTGGACGAACAGCTCACCTTCGCTCCCGAACTGGCCGAATCCTGGCAGGTCTCCGGAGACGGCAGATCCTGGGAATTCCGCATACGGGACGGGGTCACCTTCCACGACGGG
>CAZPQC010000089.1:0-16107 GCA_964588525.1 uncultured Spirochaetaceae bacterium | reverse complement strand
GGCATTCGATCATCGTTTTTCAGGAAGACCTCGAGAACTTCCTCTCGGGATTCAACCAAGCCGTAGAGTTCATTCGGGAAAGGAAATCCTGAAGCTTCTTCGATGAATCGGGGATAGACCGTAGCGCTTGACCAGTGTTCTGTGTTCGAGGGTCGGATAGCCCTTGTGGACTTCGAAGCCGTAGCGGGATTCTATCTTCGAGTAGGCGACCATCCACAGGTCTCTCTCCGTCTTGGCCAGGATCGAGGCGGCCATGATGGACTGCACTTTCTGATCCCCCCGCACCACGGCTTTGGCCCTGAAGCGGCAATCGGGAACGAACAACCCGTCAACTACAACAAGATCGGGGAGTGGGTAGATGCCGCTCAAGGCCCGATTCATGGCCAGCAAAGTTGCCCGATGGATGTTCAGGCGATCGATCTCATCGGGCCAACTCCAGCCGAGGGCCCAGGCCAGGGCGTGCTTCCGGATAAGGGCGGCGGCCCGGGTGCGTTCCTTCGGGCTGAGAGCCTTGGAATCCCCAAGGGCGGCGAACAGGGAGCCGGCAGCACGGCGAGCGGAGCAACCCCCCGGCAGAACCACAGCCGCGGCCGTAACCGGCCCGGCAAGCGGTCCTCGGCCTGATTCATCGATTCCGCATACTCGCATGAACTCATCATATCGAACTATCCAGCCCGATTCGAGAGCGATGTTGGGTGTGACCTTTCAGTTGCTGTCAGGCGGAGTACCAGAACTGGGCATTCTGATTCGACCAATTTGGCTCGCGCATGATGCAGTAATAATCGAGCAGAAGGTCATTCATGAACAAACCGAAAGCATGTCTACCCGATTCCGGTTGAATGACCTTCATCCAAGTGGTGCTCACGCCGGTGAACTTTCTATTTCGCACAGTTCCAGCTACGATGAGCTGCCCCTGTGGACCGTATCGAATGACATCGGCGTGGGATTCTCCTCGACTGGCGTAGCAGGTAAGAGTCAATATCATTGGCGAGCGTATCGGCGAACGCACCCGGACTTTTCCATAAAAGAGGGCGTAGTTCAGCTCGGGAGCGAAGTTCAAACCGTTTCCGGCAAACATGATCGCAATTCCCTCGTTGTAGATGCTGAGTACATCTTGTCTGGTCAAGCGTCTGTTCCGCAGCTGCTCAATTCCATGATACAAGACATCCAGGGCTCTTTCGTCGTATCGATGAAGTAATCGGGGTTCCAGAATGACGTGCGGCATTGCTACATATTGAAGTTCTAGTTTTTTGTGTAGATATATTCTGCACAATGAAATAACGAGAACAATCGGAAATTTTTATGATTTTTTTCGCTTTTTATACAACAAAAGTACCATTTGGCGGGAGCAAGGGCTGTACACACTGCCCAGTCATACTGCCAATTTAAACTGTCAAGTCAAACTTGACGGAAAAGATGCGCGAGTGCTACAATGAGAGAACTGAAATTTTGTCTCGCTGGGAGGGTAGGTGCATCTACGAGCTATAGAGCTTCTAGGCTTTAAATCTTTTCCCGACAAAACCCGCATTGATTTCGCTGAGGGCATAACCGCCCTGCTCGGTCCTAACGGATGCGGAAAGAGCAATATCGTCGACGCGATCAAGTGGGTTTTGGGAGAGCAGTCGGCCAAAACCCTTCGCGCCGACAAGATGGAAGATATCATATTCAGCGGAACGGAAAACCGCAAAGCCCTAAGCGTGGCCGAGGCCAGCCTGACCATGGCGAACGACAGCGGTCAGCTGCCTCTGGATTTGGCGGAGATAGGGATAAGGCGCCGCCTGTTCAGATCGGGGGAGGGCGAATACTTCATAAACAACAGACCGGTGCGGCTCCGGGAGATTCGGGAGCTGTTCTTCAACACGGGTATCGGGAAATCCGCCTACTCGATCATGGAACAGGGCAGGATCGACCAAATCCTGTCGACCAAGCCCGAGGATCGGCGCATCATTTTCGAGGAAGCCGCAGGCATTACCGCCTACCGGATCAGAGGCCTGGAGGCGGAGCGGAAGCTCGAAAAAACACAGGAGAACATGCGTCAGGTAGAGGGCATCGTGGGGGAGGTCAAACGAAGCCACGACTCCCTGAAAGCCCAAGCCGAGAAGACCGAACGCTACCGCCGCCTGAAGGAGGAGATCTTTCAGGTCGAGCTGGATGTTCAGCTTCTCAGGCTCAGGGGGTTGCTGGACAAACAGGAGAAGCTGGATCGGCAACTCACCGAAAGGAGCGAAGGACGATCCGCCCTCAAGTCCGGCATAGATTCGATCCGGGAGAACATGGAGAGGAGCATCGATCAGGTGAACTCCATGGAGTCCCATCTAATCGAGAACCAAAAGAAGCTCTACCAGGTCGATTTGGAGAGAAACAGCCGGGAAAACCAGATCGGGATGCTCCGGGAGAGGCGGGAGGAAATCCAGAAGCAGATCGCTTCGGAGCAGGACAGAGCTCAATCGCTGGAGAAGAAGATCGAGCAGCTCCGGGAGGAGATAACCCGGCGCGATCTGGAGCTGTCCGAGTTGGAGTCACGGATAGAGGATGTGGAGAAAAACATCCGGGCCTTTGAACAGGACATACAGCGCTTCGAGGGTCGGATCAAAGATAACGAGGGCAACGTGCGGCGTCTGCGGGAAGAAGCCGCATCCCTCGAGTCCACGGTTGAAGCGCTGCGTCTGGATTTGCGGACCTTGACCGACGATATCGTCACCCAGCTGGATCAGAAGCTGAAGGAGCTGGGGTATTCGGCGCAAACGAGGGAGCGCGTTGACAACAGGATCCGGGAGGTCCTGGAGGCGATGCGCATTCAGCTTCGGGGCCGCTCGGAGCTTCTCAACGACTACCGATCCCTGTCCGGCGGAGGGGGCGAACAGGTCCAGCTGTTCGATACACTGCAGAAACTCCTGGAGGAGTCTCTGGTGCGGACGAACGAACTCGGGGAGCTGTTCGACCAGTACAGGCGCTGCACTCCGGTGTTTCTTGAGGAATTCCTGGCCCCGGAAGGCATCATCACCAAAAAGCGGGAACTGGACAATAAAATCACGGACAATCTGCGCCAGAGAAACGAAAAGAGGGAAGCCGCCGAGTCACTGCGGTCGGAGAATCAAAACCTGAACGCCAAGATCAGCGAATACAGGGGAACCCTCGAAGAGCTTCGGGTCAATCGGGCCCAGACCCATACCCGCAAATCGAGCCTCCAGAGCGATATCGAGCGCCTCCAGGAGCTGATCACGGATCAGCAGACCCAGCTCGGTGAGAACACCAGGCAGATCGAAGAATCCAGGAAACGCTCGGCCGACATCGATACTCAGATCACGGATCTGCAGAGTCAGCGAAGCGTTCTGGAGCAGGAGAACAGGAAGATAAAAAAGGAGCTGGCCCGACTGGAGAAGGAGATCAGCAGTCAAAATAAAAATCTGGTAACCACGGAGAAGGAGCTCAAGGGCAAGCTGGCGGAGCTGGAGCGGGAACAGGGCAATGTCGAGCAGCTTCAGATCGAGCTTGCCGACACCAAAGCCGAAATCCGCAATCTGTACGCCAATTTCAACGAGGTTCACTCCCGGGATCTTTCGGAGTTTGAATCCCGGATCGGTGAAGTGGACCGCCCCTTGAAAGATCTAAAGGCTGGTCACCAGGAACTGCGGGAACAGATGCGTGCGCTGGGTCAGGTCAACCTGATGGCGCTGGAGGAGTTCCGCGAAATCAGTGAACGGTACAGCTTCCTCATAGGGCAGCTCGAAGATCTCCGCCGGGCTTCCCGGGACCTCAAAATAATTACCGAAGAGATACAGAGCGAATCCTCCGAGCTGTTCCTCGAAACGTACAACACGATTCGTAAAAATTTTCACCTGATGTTCCGCAGGCTCTTCGGCGGAGGTCGGGCGGAGCTCAAGCTGCTGGAACCGGAGAAAGTGCTGGAGTCGGGAATCGACATCTACGCCCAACCCCCGGGGAAGAAGCTCGAGAACATCAATCTGCTGTCCGGCGGGGAGAAGTCTCTGACAGCGATTGCTCTGCTGTTCGCCTTTTTCATGGTCAGACCATCGCCGTTTTGCATCCTCGACGAAATCGACGCCGCTCTGGATGACCAGAACGTAAGCCGTTTCGTGCATGTGCTCAAGGAGTTCGCCGGGAACTCGCAATTCATCGTGGTAACCCACAACAAGAAAACGATTGCCTGTGCCGATACGCTGCTGGGAGTTACAATGGAGGAATCGGGGATTTCCAAAATCGTGACGGTTCGCCTGGAGAACCGGATTGAGGAGAAGAGTTACGCTTAAACTGACTTCCCTGAAGTCCGCACTCGCTTCGCGCGTTTCCCGCGCACGCATACCTGCAAAAACCGGGCGGATCGCCGCCTTTTCCGCCCTCTTCATTCTCTCCGTAGTGATCACCCTGCTGGTTCTGCGTTCCGGAAGAAACGGGGTGGAAGCGGAGCCGGAGGAGGGAAACGCCCCGGTTTCGTCAGTCCAGCAAATCATCGACGATTTCTCGGGCAGCGGCACCCAGGCTAGGCAATGGGGCGGTGTGGGGATAGGTACAGAGAGCGCTCTAAGCGTGCAGGATTTTGTTCTACCCCGGAACGTGCAGGGGGACAGCCCCGGCCCTTACCTTCTGCGACCGCGGCTGGATCGCTGGGGGGAGGAGCAGGTCAACAGGTACTGGGTCCCCCTGGAGGATATCGCCTCGGATCTGGTACGGCGGGAGAACGATCGCAGGATAGAGGAGTTGTTTGAAGGCATCCCCTGAGATGGGGAGATTTACTGGGAGGGGAACGAACATGAACACACGAAACCGTCTTCTCGTGCTCGTGGCGGGCATCGTGCTGCTGGCAGGCTGTCAGAGCCTGGAGATTCCGATAGAAGAAGCTCAGTCCGACCCGCGACCCGAAGCGGCGGCTGAACGGACGATCCGCGTTGCAATGACGTTGCCCCGGCCGCGTCCGCCTCAGGCGGAACCTCTGGTATTGGGACGACAACTTCCCGAGCCGGGTGTGCCGGCGCTGCCGGAGAGACTCTGGATCTCCGAACCGGAGGACCTGCCCCGCACCGCGGCCCTGCCGTATGTTCCCGAAAGAGCCCGGGAATTCCGGCTCTCCCCGCCCAGCCGTCCTGTCGAAGTTTCTGTCCTGGTATTTGCTCCCTCAGCCCGTGCTCTGGCTGGTGTGGAGAAGCCGCCGCCTCCGCCCGTCGCGCCTCCACCGGTCGCGGCTCCAGCGGCCGCGGCTGCAGCCAAAGCGGCTCCACCGGCCGGCGAAACCGGCACTCAGGCTGCTCGAGCACCCGCCGTCAGCACTCCCACCACCACACCCGCCGCTAGTTCCGCTAGTGCGCAGACCATCCGCACCCAGGAGCCCCCGGTCTCTGCCTCGCCTGCTCGGCCGGCTCCAAAACAAACCGAGGTTGCGCGGGGGGAGCGGCAACTGGTGGCCCGGAGGGGAGACCCGATCGCGGTCGATCTGGAGGGCGGCGGTTGGATCTACACGGGTCTGAGAACCGGGGGGGTGCCTGATACAGGGGAGCAGCAGGGCATCGATTTTCTCTCCAGACGGAACTACCAGAACAGAACCTCCTTCAACTTCAAGGCCATGGACTACGGGGACTATGAGCTGACTTTCCAGTACCAGGATCATCAGCAAGCCGTGCTCCGCAGCCAGGTGGTTCATCTTCTGGTGGTGCCCGAACAGGACTTCGCCGCCGCTTTGGAGCGGCAGCAGCCGGCCTTATCCAACCAGCCGGAAAGTACGGCGGTAGGGTTCGAACCCGTGCCCGGACCGCCGATCCGGAGCGCGGATACGCTGTTCGACCTCGGTGAATACGAACTGGCCCTGATCGAGTATCAGAGGAACATGCGCAGCGGCGATCCCTATCTAAACGACAGGCTGGCCGAATGCTACGCCCGCACCGGGGAGCATCTGGCCGCCGTCAAGTACTACAGGGAGAACCTGGGTCTGGAGGGGGAGTACGGGGAACGGGCCGTCGTGGGTCTGGTCCGCTCCAGTATAGCCACAAAGGATTCCCGGTTGTTGCTCGAAGTCCTGCCCTCGCTGTTCAGCCTCGAATCCGCGCAGATCGAGGGTGAGCTGCTCGAGGTCGCCCGCTTTCAGACAGAGGACGGCCGCTTCTCGGTCGCCATTCAAGCCCTGGACCAGTACGTCGGCCGCTACCCCGACGGTGGGAGTCTGGATGAGGTGTACTTTCGCCTGGCCCGTATCTACGAGGTGGACTCCCCGTATCGCGACCTCGAATCGGCCCGGCACTACTACAGCCTGCTCTACGAGTTGTTTCCGGAAAGCCGCTATTCCGATCCGGCCGCCAAACGGCTCGACTACCTGAACCGGCATTTTTTTCTGGTGCAGTAAGGGGTACGTCCCGGAACAAACCCCGACCCGGCCCAGCCCCGCCCTCTTGAGCCGCCTGCGCCGCCTCGAGCCGCGATAGTCGTTGACAAGGGCTCGGAATAACAGTATATATTCAGGGACATTTATGCTGGAACGAATTTCGGACAAACTTACGGATATTGTACGCCAAATCTCCGGCAAAGCGCATATCTCGGAGAAGAACATCCAGGATGCTATCGGCGAGATCAAGCTGGCCTTGCTGGAGGCGGATGTCTCCCTCCGGGTGGTACGGCGCTTCGTCAACCAGACCACCGAGGAGGCCTCCGGAGAGAAGGTGCTGCGTTCCGTATCCCCCGGGCAGCAGTTCGTCAAGATCGTACATGGCAAGCTGGTTCAGCTGCTCGGCGACAGCCGGCAGGAGCTGAAGCTGAAAGGCCCGGATACGCTGTCCACCGTCCTTCTGCTGGGATTGCAGGGTTCGGGAAAGACGACCACGGCGGCGAAACTGGCCGTGGCCCTGAAAAAAGAGGGCAGGAAACCCCTGCTGGTGGCCGCGGATCTGGTTCGACCCGCCGCGGTGGAGCAGCTGTCGATCCTGGCGGAGCAGGGCGGGGTGGAGATCTACAAAGAGACGGAGAAAAACCCCGTCAAGGTGGTGAGCCGGGGTCTGCAGTTCGCCTCCCGCCACCAGTATGACACGGCGATCATCGATACGTCGGGACGGCTTCAGATCGACGCCGAGATGATGCGGGAGATCCGGGCCGTCAAGAAGGCGGCGGCTGCTGATGAGGTTCTCCTGGTGGCGGATGCGATGACCGGCCAATCGGCCGTGGATATCGCGAAGACCTTCGACGAGCAGCTCGAGCTGACCGGAGTCATCCTGAGCAAGTTCGACTCGGATACCAGGGGCGGGGCCGCCCTCTCGGTGAAGAGCATCACCGGCAAACCGATCAAGTTCATCGGGATCGGGGAGAAGCTGGCGGATCTGGAACCGTTCTATCCCGAGCGCATCGCCACCCGGATTTTGGGCATGGGAGACGTGGTGAGCCTGGTCGAAAAGGCTCAGGAGACGATCGATATCCGGGAGGCGGAGCAGCTGCAGGAGAAGCTCGCCAGGGCGAGCTTCACCCTGGAGGACTACCTGGATCAGTTCCGGCGTGTCCGTAAAATGGGAAGCCTGCAGTCCCTGATCGAGATGATCCCCGGCGCGCGAGGTGCGATAGACGAAAGCCGGATCGACGAGGGGGAGATGAAGCGGGAAGAGGCGATCATCCTCTCGATGACCCGGGCCGAACGCCGGAATCACCGCATCATAGGCCCGAGCAGAAGGAAGAGGATCGCCAGGGGCAGCGGCACCGCGGTGTACGATGTAAACAAACTCTTGAAGAATTTCGAGAAAGCACGATTGATGATGAAAAAAATGACCAAGAACAAGAAAGCCCAGTCCGCTTTCCTGGCGCAACTTGGTCAGAGCACATAACCCAGAGAGCACATAAGCCAGAGCACTTATAGGAGGCAGATGTTGAGCGTACGGATTAGATTGAAGCGGTTTGGAACCAAACGCAGACCCTATTACCGGATCGTGGTCATGGATTCTCGAAGTCCCAGAGACGGGAGAACGATCGAGGAGGTGGGATTCTACCACCCGATCGAGATCGGAGAAAAACAGATCCAGGTCAAGGAAGAGCGTGTTCGAGACTGGCTGAACAAGGGAGCACAACCCAGCGACACCGTCAGGAAACTGCTGAACAACATCAATTTCCGGATCAAGTAGCTGCCGGAGGTTGCAGCTGCTGAAAGCATGAGGAGGCGCCCGGTGGAAAAGGAACTTGTGGAGTACATCGCCAAGTCACTTGTTGATGATCCCGGCGGGGTAGTGGTGAATATGATCGAGGGTGAGAAATCCACGATCCTCGAGTTGAAGGTTTCGCAAGGGGATATCGGAAAAGTCATCGGAAAGCACGGTCGGATTGCCAAGGCGATACGAACCATCTTGAGTGCTTCTTCCACGAAAACGGGGAAAAGGGTAGTGCTGGAAATACTCGACTGAAAGCTTAAGATGGGAGATGAAGGCCGTGCCCAGCTGCTCGCCGTCGGCAGGGTCCAAACGAGTCATGGGCTAAAGGGGTACCTCAAGGTTAAGAGTCTGTCGGGAGAGATCGAGCATTTGCTGCGATTGAAGAACGTCCTTCTGGGCGCAGCGGGCAAACTGTCACTTTTCGAAGTGCAGGATGTACGGCGGGGTGCGGGAGCGGTGCTTCTGAAACTCGCGGGAATCGATGACCGCGAGAGAGGAGACGGGTATCGCGGGCAGTTCATCTGGGTCGATCGCCAGTTTGCCAGCGTGCTCGGGGAAGAGGAATACTACATCGCCGACCTTCAGGGCTGCCGCCTGTATCAGGGGAAAATCCTGATCGGCATCGTGGCGGCCGTTCCCGAGGGCGGCGGCGGGGATTTCCTGGAGGTGGAGTCGCCGGAGGGGAAGAGATTGATCGTTCCCTTCTCCAAACATTTTGTGGGCAAAGTCGATATAGCCGATCGACGTATCGAGCTCACCGAGGCGTACGAGCAGCCGTGATCTTTCACATTTTGACCTTGTTCCCGGAGATCTTCGAGGGATATCGAAGCTCTTCCATCCTGGCCAGGGCGGTGGAGCAGCATCAGGTTGAGCTTGATCTGATCAACATCCGGGATTTTGCCAAGGACAAGCACAAGAGCTGCGACGACGCCACCTACGGCGGCGGGCCCGGCATGGTACTCAAACCGGAACCCCTTGCCGGGGCGCTGGAGTCGGTGCCCGGGGTGAAGCGCAGGCGCACCCGGGTCGTCTACCTGACACCCTCGGGAAGACTGTGGTCTCAAGCGCTGGCCCGGGAGTTTGCCGCAGAGAGCAGGGTGGCGATGATCTGTGGTCGTTACGAGGGGATCGACCAGAGGATCATCGATCTGTTCGTGACGGATGAGATTTCCGTTGGAAATTACGTCCTGAGCGGCGGAGAAGTTGCCGCCATGGTCGTAATCGATACGATCGTGCGCCTCGTCAAAGGAGTCATTGCGGTCGATTCCCTGGCCGAGGAGAGCTTCTCCGCGGGGTTGCTGGAATATCCCCAGTACACCCGTCCGGCCGTTTTTCGCGGCTGCGAGGTGCCGGAAGTTCTTCTGTCCGGGAACCACGCGGAGATCGAGCGCTGGAGACGGGAGAAGAGCGTGGAAAAAACGCATAAGTTCCGGCCGGAGCTCAAGCATGATGATGAAAAAAGCGAGAACCAAGGATAATAGGAGAGCAAGATGAACAAGATACGCATCGTTGAAGCGGAACAAATTCGCAGCGATCTGCCTGATTTCTCAATCGGCGATACGTTGAAAATCCACTACAAGATCATCGAAGGAAAAACCGAGCGTGTTCAGGTCTTCGAGGGGCTGTGCATCGCCATCAAGCGAGCCGGAATCCGCAAGACCTTCAAGGTGCGCAAGATCTCCTACGGAGTGGGGGTCGAGCGAACGTTCCCCCTGAACTCACCCCGAATCCAGAAGATCGAAATAAGCCGACGGGGACGGGTGCGCAGAGCCAAATTGTACTACATCCGCGATCGCGTCGGAAAGCAGGCCAAGGTAGCTGAGCTCATTACCAAGAAACCGAGGGCAGAGCAGGGAGGGGGCGGAAGCCGCGCTGAACGGCCTTCCGCTGAACGGCCATCCGGGAGACGGCCTGCGGACAGCCGCACCTCCGGTTCTCAGCAGAAGGCAGCCCAGCCGGCGGGAAGCCGCACCTCCGGCGCCGACACCCCCGCCGAACAAATAACCGAGGATAAAGACTGATTTCGGTAGGATGAAGCCGATTCCCGTTGACCTCAAGCTCAACCTGAACGCCAGATCCGAGCTTTCCTTGCGATCTGGCGATTCTGTTCTAGTGACTGTCATCAAGCGCCTCACCGGTAACAAGTGGGCGGTGGGAATAAGAGGCAGGGTCTTGCCGGCTCGTTCCGAGGTGGAACTGTCTCCCGGTCAGCGGTTGAGGGCCGTGGTGGGGATTCAGCACGGCCGCATTACCCTGAAAATCTCCGGGCAGCCGGCGGATCCGATACAGGATCTGATCGTGCGCCAGGGATTCCAACCGAGCCAACTGCTGGAGAGCATCGTGACGGCGTTCCTGCGCAGCGGCCTGGCCATTACACCGGATCGCCTGCTGCAGGTGCGCCAGCTGTTGGAGAAGCTGAAGTTGGATCCGAAGAAGTTCGCCCGCATAATCGCGGTAATCCTGGAAAAAGGGATCGATCCGCGTTCACGGGGGCTGGAACAGCTGCTGCTCCTTCTCGGGTACGGGGAACAGGAATCCGGGGGAGAGGAGGGCAGGCGGAGACGCAAACCTCCGGATCCCGAACAGCTGGTGCAGCAGCTGCGCAGCGATATAGAGCGACCCGAGAGCGGGGAAGGCAGCAGCCTGCAGGTCTTCAACCATCTGCAGGGCCCCGAGCACACCTGGGTCGTCATACCCATCAGCTACAGCCTCGAAGGTTCGGGACCCATTTGGGGAACGATCCGCCTGCGCTACAATGTCCGGCAGCAGCAGACCGACCGCCTGATCGTGGTGGTTCGCAGCAGCAAGGGCGGCAAGTGGTCCTTCGTGCTGAAAAACGGCACCGCCCGGAGTGAGGCTTCCCGGGCGTCTGAGTTGTTCATCTTCGGCGACCCGGGTGACAAAAGGCGAAGCGCTGAGCTCGACGTTTTGCTGCTAAAATTACAAAACCTCGGCGTGAAAATTGACGATACTATACGTGAAGACCAAAACTTCGACGGCTTTGATTTGCCCTGGGAGGAGCTTTCCTATCATAACGTCGATACGGTACACTAACTCGAAAGCGAATGGAAAAAGCGGCTGCGATACAGTATAGCGAAGAATATCCGGCTCCGATTATTCTGGCCGCGGGCAAAGGGTTGCTGGCCAAGCGGATCAAGCAGATCGCTGCGGAGCAGGGAATTCAGATCGTGGACGAGCCGGGGCTGGCGGATGCTCTGGTCGAGCTTCCCCTGGGAAGCCTGATTCCCGAGCATTTTTACAGAATCGTTGCCGAGATCCTGGTATTCGTAGGCAAGGTTGCATAGAGGTTTTGAGATGAAAACGATAAAGGTTAGCGCTTTGCGCCCCGGCATGAAGTTCGACCAACCTGTTTTTATAGAAGGTGACAATATCCTGGTGCCTGCCGGGGTTGCAATCAAAGGCAAGGACATCGAGCGCCTCAGCCGCTGGGATATCGAGGATGTGTTCACCGAAGGTAAGGAGATCGAGGAGGCTGCCGCGGATGCGGCCGTCAAGCTCAAAGAGACCCCGGCCTGGCTTCCCAAAAAGGAGGAGAAATCCCGCCGGATCTACCGCAGCGCCGTGGACAAGGTGGATGCCATCTTTCAGGACGTGGCCGACGGGACGTATCTCAATCACGAACCCATAGACTCCGTGGTCAAAGATATGCTGGATGTGCTGCGCCAGAGCAAGAATGAGATGATCCAGCTGATCCTGCTGGGAGAGTGGATCGAGCGGAGGCTATCCGTCAGCGCGATCAACTGCATGATCATTTCCGGGGTTATAGGGAGCACCATGCGCCTGGCCTCCCACAGGCTGCTGCAGCTTGCCACCGGCGGGCTGCTTCATGACATAGGGATGCTCAAGGTGGAGAAGGAAATCCTGGAGAAGCAGGGCCGGCTGGCTTCCGATGAGCTGAACAGAATGAGGGCTCATGCGGTGATGGGCTATCAGATCATCTCCAAAGAGATGAAGTATCCCGAAGAAATCGCAATGGTGGCTCTGCAGCACCACGAACATTGGGACGGCCGGGGATATCCCCGCAGCCTGAAGGGGGAGGACATCACCCTGTTTGCCAGAATCGTGGCGGTGGCCGACGCCTATGAAGCCATGGTCAGCGAGCGTCCCTACAGAAACTCCATAATCGGATACAACGCCATGAAGACCGTGCTCAGCGACAACGGCAAGCACTTCGATCCCCAGGTATTGAAGGCTTTTCTGGAAAGCATGGGGATCTTTCCGATCGGAAGTGTGGTGCAGCTGAACAATTCGAGCATCGGAAGGGTCATTGAGAACCACACGGACGCGCCCCTGCGCCCCAAGATCGAGCTGCTCATCGATGAGTTCGGGAACCAGAACGAGGAAAGCGAGACCGTGGATCTGCTAGCCAAGAAGAGTTTCTTCATCGTCAAGGCGATCGATCCCAAGTTGATCGGGGAAGGGGAGGAATGAACCGATGGCGGAAGGGTCGCGAGGGCGAGAGGCGGGCCGAGCAATACTTGAGCGAAAGGGGATACACGGTAGTAGAGCGGAATTTCCGAAGCCGGAGAGGTGAGATCGACCTGATTGCCGAGAAGGGAGATCGGATTGTTTTTGTGGAAGTGAAAAATTGGGCTTATCTGGACAGCGGGGATCTGGAATATGCGATTGATCGACGCAAGCAGGAGAGGATAGTGGCTACTTCCCGCCAGTTTCTTCACGTCCATCCGGAGTTCCGTCGCATGCATTTCGGATTTGATGTCATTCTGGTATCGCCGAATACGCCGGAGGTCATCCATTACGAGGACGCGTTTTGGTTAGGATAGCAAAAAAGACAGATCCGCGGCGGCTGGCCGAGTTGAAGAAGAAGATCAACGACGAAAAGTACCTGGCCATCGCCATCAGCAAAATCGCCCAGGATCTGACCCAAAATATCCACAGGGAGGAGTGAGACCGTTGAGTCGTCACGGCAAATACAGCTCGAGACATCGAAGAGATCTACGGCAGAGCAAACCCGAGGTCGAGTTTCCCCTTTGCCCGGTCTGCCAAAAAGCGGTTCGCGATCTGACATCGGCCATCACCCACAAGGATAGCGGACAACCCGCACATTTCGACTGCATCCTGAAGGCTCTGCGCAGCGACAACGCCGTTCAGCAGCATGAGAAGATCTGCTATCTGGGCAAGGGCAGCTTCGGAATCGTGCAGTTCCGGGAGCACTCCGGTCGTCCGAGCTTTTTCATCCGAAAGCGCATCCAGTACGAAGAAACCGAATCGATACCGGAGTGGCGGCAGAAACCGGCCGTCAATCTTTCCGTACAATAAGAGATTACGACTCGTTCGATTCCGACTCGTTCCATTGTCAGCAGTGTAGCAATGGGATACAATAGAACCCGCTATGTCGCTCAAATACGCCCTCCTGGGACTGCTTTCCGAAAGACCGAAGTACGGCTACGAAATCAAACAACAGTTCGAAGGAGCCCTCGGCAATGTGTGGTCGGTTTCCTACGGTCAGCTCTACCCCACGCTGCGCCGCTTATCCGAGGTCGGTTGGGTCACAAAAGAAACCGCTCCGGGGAAAAAAGCGGCAGAGAAGAATATCTATTCGATTACGGAGAAGGGCAAGAAGCGGCTGGACGATTGGCTGCTGCGGCCGCTGCGCAGCAACTACCGGGTCAAGGACGAGTTCACCCTGAAGTTCCTGTTTTTCGACAAGATCCCGAAGGAGAAGGTGCTGAACTACCTGCGTTCGCAGCAGAAGAAAATCATCATGCAGAAGGAGAACTTCCAGCGGACCCTGGTCGCCATAGCGGACGAGATAAATTTCTTCCTCCAGGCTATCATCAGAAAGGGAATCATCCATCTGGAGGCGGAGAATCAGTGGCTGGAAGAGGTAATCAACGATCTGGAGGCGAGCTAAAAGGGTCTAAGACTGGTATTCCTTCAGCACTTCGAGGGTCTGCAAGGCCTTCCGTCGGACCGTCTTGATATAGTTGCCCTGGGCGATGCGCACCAGGGTTCGGGCCAAATCGGCATAGGCGGCCGAGTCCAAATCCCCGTCAGTAGCTTCGACAATTTTTTCCACGGCCAGACAAACGGCATAGGCCAGGTTGTTGTCGGGCATCTGGGGGTCTTCATTCTCCAAGGTGTAGAGCAGGGCCCGGATCACCTCGTTGCCGTCGTTCATTCCGACTACGCCCAGCGCATAGGCGGCTTCCGCCTTGACCATGGGCTCATCGTCGATCAGCAGGATCGATACCAGGGCGTTCTTCGCTCTCTCACCCCCCAGACGGCCCAGCAAATTCGCCGAGCGGCGGCGCACTTCGGGGTAGTAGTTGACCAAACGGGCCGACTCGCGGACGCGTCGGGCCGTACCCTCCATACCCAGATACTCGAGAACAAACTCGACCTTATCCGGATCGTCGACCGTCCCCCCCTCGATCATAGCCTCGATCTCATCCAGAACGTCAAGCTTGATTTCCCGACTGTCCGAGAAGGCTTTCTCACTGAGTATCTGGAACTCGATATCCCGCAGGTACAGTTCCTCGACGGTGAGCTCCCGCTCCGTACTCTGAGCGCCCAGTGCAACCGCCGCGGCCAAGCCCACTATTACCAAAACCAATCGAATTGATGATCCCTTCATCCTCGTCTCCAATCCCTCACTAATTATACACTACTACACCCCAATTTTCCACTTGTCGTTTTCCCGGACAAGCAGATAGAGAAGCGCCTTGGTATTCTTGATCATTGCGTACGCCTTCACCTGATTCTCGCCTATGAACTCGATTTCGTCCAGCTGAGCCTGAACCCGGCTGGGTACGACGACATATATGAAATAGTCCCACAAGCTGTTCAAGCTGATCTTGTTCTTTTTGAGCATGGGTTGTTCGGACTGCTCTTTCAGGTAGGCCGGATCGCTGGTTCGTTCTATGTACTCTTCACTCAGGTAGGTCAGCCAGGTATCGTAATCCTCTCTTCGGATGATTTCATTCAGATTGCGGATGAACACCTCGATTTCGTCGAAGGTCTTGGTATAGACCTCCTCGCTGACCACGAACTCTTCGGCCTTCGGCTCGACGGGGGGCACGGCCGGCTCCGGGGCTTCCTCCTGCTGTGCCTGGACCTGTTCTTCCTGAGGCGGCGAGGTACAACAGGCGCATGCGTAAAACAGAAGGGGGGCGAGGAGAAGGGGCAGCAGGGAATGCATCGATACCCGCATTCTATTATTTTCGTCCGCTGCGCTCATAATCTTTCACATTTATTGACCCGCATCGACCATTGGGACTACAATTTAGCCATGAAAGTGATTTATCCGGGCTCATTTGATCCACCGACGAACGGGCACTTCGATATCATGAACCGGGCGGCGGCGATTTTCGAACAGCTGGAAATCGTGATCGCCGACAACCCGCAGAAGAAGTACCTGTTCAACGCGGACGAGCGTTTCGAGATGATCACCACCATGGTGGCGGAGTACCCCAACGTCCAAGTGACGATCTGGCGCGGACTCATCGTGGATTTTGCCGAGAAGATCGGTGCCAAAGTCATTCTGCGCGGCGTACGGGCGCTTTCCGATTTCGACTACGAATTCGAGCTGTCCATGATGAACCGAGCCTTGAATCCCAATATCGAGACTCTATTCATGCCGACGGACCAGAAGTACTTCGTGCTCCGGTCCTCGGGTATCAAGGAAGTGGCTATCTTCGGCGGGGATATCTCCGAGATGGTGCCGCCGATTGTCGAAGAAAAGCTGCTGGCCCGGGTCCGTCAGCGGAACAAGCAGTCCGGTTCCCAGGCTTGACACAGCGATCCTAATGCGTTATTTTTCATTCACTTCAGCGCAAAAATTTTATAGGTAGTTATTCATGGCAGTACCAAAGAAGAAAATCTCGAAAACTCGATCCAGAAAGCGGAAAGCCCAGACCATGCGTTTGAACGTTCCGACGCTGATCGAATGCAGCAACTGCGGAAACAGGGTGCTACGCCATAGAGTCTGTCCGAA
>CAZPQC010000088.1:14481-16236 GCA_964588525.1 uncultured Spirochaetaceae bacterium | reverse complement strand
TGGGGAACGTGATTCGCATGGCCAGGCGCGGAAAATTCGTTCGGCTGGGCGACGGAACGGCCCGATTCAGCCATGTGTACTCGGAAAACGCCGCCTTTGCCCACCTGCTGGCCGCGGAGCGGCTCCGGCCCGGATCGCCGGTCGCCGGGCAGGCATACTTCATCGCCGACCACTACCCGGCAATGAACCTGTTCGATTTCATGGAACCGTTTTTGCTGGCTCTGGGTCTGCCCCTGCCGCGGCGCCGTATTCCCTACGCCGCGGCCATGGTCCTGGCCACGATCGCCGAAGCTCTGGCACCTCGCTCGAGTTTCAGCCGCTTCGCCGTGATTCAGACCTGCGTGGACCATACCTTCGTCGACGGCAAGGCCGCCAGGGAGCTCGGCTACTGGCCGATCATCTCCAAAGAGGAGGCCTTCCGCAGAACCGTGGCCTGGCTCCGAAACGGGGAGGGAACCTCTTTTACCGGCTCCGGGTCTGTCCCTGCAAGGGAATCAACAAGGGGGAACGATCCGCCCCTGCAACGCTGAGGCGTTAAGGCGCGGCATCCCGGTTCTCGTATACATTTTCATAGAAATGCGGTTCCGCCGCCTGGAGCAGGGCCTGGATCATCTTGAGCCTCACGATCAGAGATCCTCCCTCTTCCTGATACGAGCGATAGCGGTGCCCGTCGTTTTTCCAGTACCGCAGAGGCGTCTCACCGACGAACGCAGGTTCGATTGTCTGCAGCCACTCCAGGGACGGATCGCTCAGGCTGGCCTGCGGGCGGGCGGGATCGAAGCGGATCCATGAGTCGTGCACTCCCCGCTGTTCCGGCGTGGCCCAATCGGTGCACTGAAGGTAGCGTATCAGCCCGGAATCGAAATCGACGGAACCGATCACGGCGGAATGACGAAACCAGACGCCTCTTCCCGGAACCCGACCTCGAAAAAGAATCACATCTCCCGGCCTGAGGTTCTCGATCCGATCTTCCACGGTATCGGAAAAGGATGACCCTGGATCGAAAAACCAAAGGCCGATGATCGACCGGACCCTGTCCGCACCGATCCCGAGTGCGGCGGCCGTCGCTTCCTCCAGTTCCCGCCCGAAAGCCGCGGCGATCGCTTTTTGCACATTGTAGATGAACCCGGAACAATCCAGGCCCACCGCACCGATGCAGTAGAGGAAGTCGTACACATCCGTTGCGGATATTCGAGAACCCTTCTTCAGCACGTACACACTGGTGCGGGTGCCGGGATACGGTCCATCCCGCAGCTGGTCGTTCAATGTCGAATCGAAAAACACCGAGACCCGCCACTGCTCCAGATCGAAAACGGCGGTCTTGTCTCCCGGTCTTTCGAGCAGGGCGACATAGGCGGCGAACTCATCGGATTCCAGAATCGTGTCGATCTCCGCCCAGATCTCCTCCGGATCTCCCTTTCCGCCGAGAAAGATCTGCTGGTCGAATCCGGGGCTTCCCCGTCTCTCTCCGGCCTGACCGAAGGGGATCCGGAGAACGAGATCTGCCCCCGCCACCGTACGTGTCCTGATGCAGCTCCGGTAGGCTTCGTCGATGACCCGCTCCAGATCGATCTCCACCCGCGTCTTCACTCGGAAGGAATCCGGAGGCGCATCGGCGTCGGCGTTGAGCGCAGGCAGCTGAAGCAAGACCAGAATGGCCGCAGCCAGTGACCGAACACCCGTAGTCCTGAGGGCAATCATCACTCTCCGATCCCCCCCTTCAAGTCTAAACCTCATCCCGCACCGATGCCACCC
>CAZPQC010000088.1:0-14381 GCA_964588525.1 uncultured Spirochaetaceae bacterium | reverse complement strand
GCCCGATCCGCTTCTTGACCGTCCCCCGCTTCCCTCTTAAGCTTTCTCAGGACCGGATGATCGATGGACAAACAGCGGGTACTTCAGGATCTGGCTGCGAAACACGGCACTCCCCTGATAGTGGTCGACCACGAGATTCTGCGCCACAACTACCGGGAGTTCAAGCGGAACCTGCCGCGCGTGCAGATCTACTACGCGGTCAAGGCTAATCCGGACCCGGCCATACTGGAAACCTTCTACAATCTGGGAGCGAGCTTCGACGTCGCCTCGCTCTCGGAGTTCCTCCTGGTTCACAGGAACATAGAGGACCTTTCGGACAGCGAACGGCAGAAGTTCATCTGGGGGAAGATGATCTACGCCAATCCGATCAAGGCAATCGAGACCCTGAAGGAGCTGGACCGGTACAGGCCCCTGGTCACCTACGACAATCCGGAAGAGGTGCAGAAGGTGCACCGCTACGCCCCCCACGCCGGCCTGGTGCTGCGGCTCAAGGTGCCGAATACCGGGGCCGTGGTGGAGCTGTCCTCCAAGTTCGGCGCTCCGCCCGGGGAAGCGGTGCGCCTGATCCGCCTGGCGCACAAGAGCGGGCTGGCCGTGGAGGGGATCAGCTTTCACGTGGGAAGTCAAAACACGAACTACGCGAACTACGTCAACGCCCTGCATCTGGCCGAGGGGATCCTGAAGGAGGCCCGGCTGCACGGTTTCGACAAACTGAAGATCCTCGACATCGGAGGGGGCTTCCCCGCTCCGTACGACCCGAGCGTGCGGCCCTTTGAAGAACTGGCCGCTATGCTCAATGCCGAGTTCGAGCGCCTGTTTCCCGAGCAGGTGGATCTTGCCGCCGAACCGGGCCGATACCTGGTAGCCACCGCGGCCACTGTGGTCGCCTCCGTGATCGGCAGGACTCAGCGGGGGGAGAAGCCGAGCTACTACCTGGACGACGGGGTGTATCAGACCTTTTCGGGTATCGTCTTCGATCGCTGCCGGTACCGCGTGCGGGCCTTCAAACCGGGCCCCACGAGCATCAGCTCCGTGTACGGTCCCACCTGCGACTCCCTGGACACGATCTCCCTGAGCGAGGCGCTCCCGGAGCTCAACATCGGGGACCTGGTCTACGCGGAGAATATCGGCGCCTACAGCTACGCCACGGCCACGCATTTCAACGGGTTCAGCCCGGCGAAGGTCGTGCACATCAACAGGTGAATCGACATGAGCGCACTGTACATCGGGTTCTACTTCGTCTGCTGGGCCGTGTTTCACAGCTTTCTGGCCAGCCTGAAGGCCAAGCGTCTGGCCGGCCGCATCTTCGGTGAAGCAGCCAAACGGTGGTACCGCCTCGGATTCGTGATCACAGCGGTGCTCACCTTGATACCGCTGCTGCTTCTGCTGCTGCGGCTGCCCGATATCCCCCTGTACACCGTTGCGCCGCCGTGGCGTTGGCTGATGATGGCGGGTCAGATCGCTGCCCTGGGCCTGCTGGCTTGGGCGATCATGAGCACCGAACCGCTGGACTTCGTCGGGCTCAGACAGATCGCGGGGGGGCGTTCTCCCGCCCGGAGCGTGTTGACAACCCACGGGCTGTACCGAATCAGCCGCCATCCCATGTACTTCGCCAGCATGCTGGTGATGTGGCTGTCCCCCTCCATGAGCATGAACCTGCTCACCCTGTTTGCCCTCATGAGCCTCTACTTCATCATCGGGTCCTACCACGAAGAGATGCTCCTGGTGAAACAGTTCGGGACGGCCTATCGGGAATATCGGAAGCGAGTTCCCCGAATCTTTCCGGGATTGCCCTTTCCCCCCTAGGCCGGACGTTAGTATCTTACCGACTACCGTGAAAAAGAAAAAACCATACGGAAATACCCTTCGGGAGCAGCTGGAGGCCAGCTCCAGGGATCGGCTCTACTCTTTTTTTCTCGATTTTGGAGGGATCCGCGGCGCCCTGGTGCATGCAACGCGCATGGTCAATGAGATGCGGGCCAACCACGAGCTGGGTACGGTGGAGACCCTCCTGCTGGGCCACGCCTATATCGCCTCCAGCCTCATGACTGCGAACCTCAAGGGAGGAGATCGGGTGAACATCCGGGTGGATTGTTCCGGCCCGGCCAAAGGCCTGTCCGTGGAAGCCAACGCCTTCGGCGAGGTACGCGGATATCTGATCGAGAATCCGATTCCCGTCGATCATTCCCCTGAGACCTTCGAGCTGCGGGAGCTGTTGGATCGGGGGATCCTGAGTGTCACCCGTTTTCTGGAAAGGGCCAAACAACCGTTCACCGGACAGGTGCAGCTGCGCCACGGGACCCTGGCCGAAGATCTGTCCCACTACTATCTGGTGTCCGAGCAGACCCCGAGCGCCTTTACCTTCAGCGTCCAGTTCGATCCGAGCGGAGAGGTCACGGGCGCCGGCGGATTGTTCCTGCAGGTCATGCCGGGAACCGAGGAGAGCAAGGTGGCCACACTCGAAGAGATCCTCCGGCAGATGCCGTCTCTGGGGCGCCTGTTCGCCGAGCAGCTTCCCGCGGAGCAGCTCCTGCGGGAACGGTTCGCCGACCTCTCTCCGATCCTCCTGGCCAAGCGACGGATCGCTTTCATGTGCCACTGCAGCAAATCCCGCTTCCGACGGTTCATGGCCGCTTTGCCGCAGGAAGAGTTGGCGGAGATCCTGGAAAGCGGGCCCTTCCCCGTGGTCACGACCTGCTTCAACTGCAACTCCGAGTACGACTTCCCCAGAGCCGAGATCGAGGAGCTCCTGGCCGAGCGGAGCGCGAATTAAATCCGGACAAGGGCAACTTCTTGGCCGATCGACGGCGAGCCGCAATGCTCTCCGATGATCAGGTTTTTCTCTTGAAGATGCGCAGGGCGGACCAGTCCAGGAGGGAGTCCAGGGTAGCCCGCCGGGATTTCTTTTTCTTCTCCAGCTGATCCGCCGCCGACCTCTCCAGGCTGGATTTCAGGAACTCCAATACCGAAGTTTTTCCCAGGGATCGCACCGCCGCACCGGACACGGACTCGAACAGGGAGAGGGCCTCTTCACTCTGCCAGGGTGCCTCCTTGGGATTTCCGAAGAGGCTGCTGAACAGCTCCTGCAGGCGGATCTTGTCCAGAGAGCGGGCCGGAACCAGCTGGTCGTTGTCCTTTCCGGCCAGGAGGAGAAGACCCTCCTGTTGAAACAGATCGATAAAGTAGGAGATGTCGGACAGTGAAGCGCTGAAGCGGCGGGCGATCTGGTTCAAGCTCGGCGGGGTCTCCCCACGATAGAACCGCCCGACGATCTGGAAGTAGATCTCCAGACCGAAGAGAAATCGCTCGGCCGGACTGATCTGATCCAGACGTTTTCCCAGCCAGCCTGGCTGCCGATGCTGGTGAACGAAGGCGACTTCCAGGGAGAAAAGGACGATGGTCCAGGCCACGTACAGCCAGATAAGGAAAATGGGGATCACCGCCAGGGAGCCGTACACGATGGAGAGGCGAATGACGTAGGTGATCCAGTAGAAAAAAATCCTCCTGGCAGCTTCCCATAGAACCGCCCCGACCGCTGCGCCGATCAGGGCGCTGAAGAATCGCACCCTCCCCGAGGGAATCAGCTGGATCATCAGCAGCAGGGCCAGAAAGATGAAAATCGAGGGCAGGATCCCCGTGAGAACAGTCAGGGTCTTGCCGATATCCTCGACCGTCTGACCGCCGAGCAGGGTGCGAAACATACCGGCCAGGTTCAAACCGATGCTGAACAGGAAGCTGCCCACGATCAGCACAGATACGTAGGTTGCCAGCCGCCGCAGGGAATTTTTCTGGGTCCTGCTTCCCCAGAGCGCATCGAAGGTGCTCTGGATCGTGTTGAGAAGAAATACCGCGGTTATCAGGAAGAACAGAAGCCCGACCACACCCAGGGCGCGGGTGTTCTCCACGAAGCGCTGGATGTAGGCCATGATCTCTTCCTGGCTGGTGGGCACGAGCTGCTGGAAGAGGAAGCTCTGGAGGTTTTCCAACACCTCGGAGAACGTCCCCAGTGCGGAGAACAGGGAGAACAGCAGGGCAAACAGAGGAACCAGTGCCAGCAAGGTCGTGAACGCCAGGCTGGCGGCGCGAATCGGGCACTGATCCCGCTGGAACTCCCGCACGAGTCTGCGAAGGTAGCGCCCGAACCGCTGCAGAGCCGGACTGCCGAAAAAGCCCATACCCTATTATCGTCCCCCTCTACCAGCAAGTATATAACAGAGATTCGGTGTCCGGCATTTGTTTTTGGCTTATCTTTTTAGTAGGTTATATATGACTGAAATACTAGGTATTAAAGGAGCACGAAATGCTGAATCTGGCAGTTACCACAAAGCTGAATACCGGGGAAGCCCTGAGCCGCAGTTACGAGTACTTCGTCGAAAAACAGGGATTGCAGCTGGTGGAATGGATCGCCCACCTGCACGCAAAACAGGGAGCCTGCGAGCTGCGAGTCACCGGCGGTAAGATCAAAGGATCGACCGAGGTCGACTCGAAAGCGGTTCTCTTCTCCCAGGCGGAAAGATTGATCAAAGACTACGGATTCGAACCCGTCTACTACGGTCTCCATCTGCACGCCGTTCCTGACCAGGATGTGGGACATCTGATGGTGGCGATCAAAGAAACCGATCCGGTAGAAATCACCTTCGAGAGTCAGGAACTGGATTTTCCCGTGAAGGAGTTCAGCGATCAGCTGCCGAAAGCGTAGCCGCGGACCGGCTTCTGCCCGATCTTCCGGAGGATCTGGCTCGGGACGCCGAAGGCATCCTGAAAGCCAAGGGTGTGGAGGTACGGATTGGATCCTCTATCGCCGACTTTGACGGGCAAGAGGTCAAACTCAAAGGACTGAAGTTCAGGGTGTTTTCAGCGTGGCTGGTGTGGTTGATCGTGCACCTGGTCCGGCTGGTGGGTTTTCGAAACCGGTTAGTCGTGCCGATCAACTGGGCGTGGGACTACCTCTTCTTCGAGCGTGCTTCCCGCATTATTATCAACATGTAGAAAAAACAACGGCAGGAGGAGCAATGAGAGCCGTAATCGTGAAACAATCGGGCGGTATGAACCAGCTGACCATTTCCGGGGTACCGACGCCCGAACCCGCCCCGGGGGAGCTTCTGGTCCGGGTACGGGCCGCCGCCCTCAACCGGGCGGATATCCTGCAGCGGGAGGGCAACTACCCCCCTCCCCCAGGTGCCAGTGAGATTTTGGGGCTGGACATGGCGGGGGTGGTCGAAGAGGCCGGCAGGGGCTGCAAGACCCGTAGAGCCGGGGATCGGGTGTTCGGACTGCTGCCGGGGGGCGGCTACGCCGAGTACGCCGTGATTCCCGAAGCCATGGCCATGCTCATCCCCGGGCACCTCACCTTCGAGCAGGCTGCGGCTGTCCCGGAGGTGTTTCTGACGGCCTTTCAGACCCTGGTCTGGATCGGCAGGCTGCAGGCGGGGGAGACGGTTCTGATCCACGCGGGCGCCAGCGGCGTGGGGACCGCCGCCATTCAGCTGGCCAATGAACTAGGCGCCGCAGTTCTCGCCACAACAGGAACCGATGAGAAATGCGAAAGCTGCCGTTCCCTGGGAGCGGTCCGGGCGATCAACTACCGCAAAGAGGATTTCCTCGCTGCTGTGCTTGAGCACACCCGGAGCATGGGGGTCGACCTGATCCTCGATTTCGTGGCGGCTCCGTATTGGCAGAAGAACATCGCGGCGCTCGGCACCGACGCCAGGATGGTGCTCATCTCCCTGATGGGGGGCAGCATCGCCGACAGGGTAGACCTTGGTGAGATTCTGACAAAGCGCCTGCAGATCAGTGGCACCACACTGCGCGGGCGGCCGGAGCAGTACAAGATCCGCCTGACTGAGGAGTTTGCAGAGTTCGCATTGGCCAGGCTCGCCGCTGGACAATTGAAGCCGGTGATCGACAGTGTCTTCCCCTGGGAGCAGGTTGCGGAGGCCCACGCCCGCATGGAAGCCAACCGGAATATCGGGAAGATCGTGCTGACGGTAGCCTGAGCGGACGGTCAGGCGGCGGGGAGGCGGCCGGGTAAGTGCCGGTTGTACCCTGCGCCCTGCCACCGCCTGAAAACCGTCAGCCGATGGCCACGGAACCGGTCTCGCCCGAACGGATGCGGATGCACTCCCCCAGCTCCAGGATTAAAATCTTCCCGTCCCCGATCTCGCCACTTCTCGCGCTGCGCACGATGGCGTCCACGGTTCTCCGAACGAAGTTCTCGTTCACCGCGATCTCCAGACGCACCTTCTTAAGCAGGTTGACCTCAATGTCCACACCCCGGTAGGACTCGTGGTACCCCCTCTGCTGGCCACAGCCCAGGGCGTTGGTGACCGACATCTTGTACACTTCTTCCTTGAAAAGTTCCTGTTTGACATCATTGAGCTTGTGAGGCTGGATATAGGCAATTATCAGTTTCATGGTTTTTCTCTCCCGTTCGATTCGTTACTGCGTCGTGAAGATCTGGAATCCAGCGTAGGCCTCGGAACCGTGCTCTCCGATGTCCAGACCGCGAAGCTCCTCCTCCGGGCTCACCCGCAGGCCGATGGTAACCTTGAGCAGTCCGAACAGAACCAGGGAGGCGGCCACGGCCCAGCCGAACAACGAGACGACACCCAGCGCCTGGACGCCCAGCTGTTTTAAGCCGCCACCGAAGAACAGCCCAGCCAAGCCTCCATATTCCGGCTGCGCGAATAGACCTACGGCCAGGGTTCCCCAGGCGCCGCAGACACCGTGCACCGACACGGCTCCCACCGGGTCGTCGACGTGGAGAACCTTGTCGATAAGCTCTACGGACAACTCCACGATCACTCCGGCAATCAGGCCTATCAGGATGGCACTGCCTGGTGACACATTGGCACAGCCGGCGGTAATACCCACCAACCCGGCCAGGGCACCGTTGAGGGACATGCTGATATCCGGTTTTTTCGAGCGAATCCATGAAAGAAACATGGCCCCGATCGCGCCAGCAACGGCGGCCAGGTTGGTGTTGACCGCGATAAAGGCTATCGACAGATCCGTTCCGGCAACCGTGCTTCCGGCATTGAAGCCGAACCAGCCGAACCAGAGAATCAGCACCCCGAGTGTGGCCAGGGGCAGATTATGTCCCTGGATCGCCTTTACCGAGATTTGCCCGTTACAGCGCACATACTTTCCGACCCGAGGTCCGAGCAGCACTGCACCGACAAGGGCACACCAGCCGCCCAGAGAGTGCACGACCGTCGAGCCGGCGAAGTCCACGAAACCGAGATTTCCCAGCCAGCCCCCGCCCCAGATCCAGTGCCCCGAAATCGGGTAGATGAACAGGCTGATCACGAAGCTGTAAATCAAATAGGCGACGAATCGAGTCCGTTCGGCCATGGCGCCGGAAACAATGGTCGCCGCGGTGGCGGCAAAGACCACCTGGAACATCCAGAAGGCGAAGGTCCGCAATCCCTCAGCCGTGGCCGGGTTCGCCCCGCTCAGGAAAAAACCGGAGCCGCCGAACAGCCCGAAACGATCCGCCCCGAACATGAGTCCGAAACCCACGGCCCAGAAAGCCAGGGTTCCCACACTGAAATCCATCAGGTTCTTCATGGCGATGTTCACGGCATTCTTGGCCCGGGTGAATCCGGTCTCCACCATGGCGAACCCCGCCTGCATGAAGAAGACGAGGACCGCGGTCAGGAGTATCCAGACCGTATCGATTGCCACCGCATTGGCCGTTTCAGTGTCGGTCTCGGCGAAAGCAAAGGATGACCCCGCCAGCAGAAGTACAAGCACCCATAGCAGCATTTTTTTCATAAACCTTCTCCGATGATCGACGGAATGCGAATTACCAAGTTTTGCAACTGACGTGCCAAAAATGGATCATCTGAAATCATTGCCCCTATTTGTTTCCCCTGTCTCCAAATAGCAAATCCCGGCTGTTTTATCCATCTGCGGGCACCGGCCAATGAAACCCACAGAAATGTAGAAATTGCCGAAATAATTACACGGGAATGTAGGATTTCAACCTTGGCCTGCAATCCGGTTGTGCCACCGGCCGGTTCAGGGGATCGGGGGATTGACCCGCACACGCTATTGATGTACACAGATGTATTCTTAACAGAGCATTCCTACTTTTTTGTAGGATAATCACTTGAAGGGGATATCCGTTATGGCATCTGGGAAAGCAGCAGCCGGGAGCGCACAACATCAACGCTACGTGGATGAGAAGATTCGGGAACTGTCACTGTTGTTCGATATCAGCCAGAACCTGGATTCGAGCATGGACCTTCGCGACACCCTGGGCCCGGTGCTGGAAATCATCGCCAAATACAAGGGAATTATCCGGGGGAGCCTGACCCTGCTCAATCGGGAGAGCGGGGAGATCTCCATCGAGGCCGCCTACGGACTTTCCCCGAGCCAGCAGCGGCGCGGACGCTACCGGGTCGGCGAGGGCATCATCGGCCAGGTATTTCAGACGGGAAAACCCGCGATCATTCCCAAGGTTGCCGAAGAGCCCCGTTTCCTCAACCGCACCCGGGCTCCCCTGGACCGGGACGGCCAGGACGTGTCCTATCTCAGCGTCCCGATCAAGCTGGAGACCACCGTAATCGGCGCCCTGAGCGTGGACAAGACCTATTCGGAGCACGCGGACCTGGAGGAAGATCTGCGTCTGTATGCCATCATCGCCTCGATGATCTCTCAGGCCGTGAAGCTTCGCCAATCCGCCCAGGAGGAGCGCCAGAGGCTGATCGAGGAAAACCTGCGCCTGACCGAGGAGCTGAAGGATCGTTTCCGCCCCTCCAACATCATCGGGAACTCCAATGTCATGCAGGAGGTCTACGATCTGATCGCCCAGGTATCCAAGAGCGAGGCCACCGTGCTCATTCGGGGGGAAAGCGGCACCGGCAAGGAGCTGGTAGCCCATGCCATCCACTACAACAGCCTGCGGGCCGGCAAACCTTTCATCAAGGTCAACTGTGCCGCCCTGCCCGAATCGGTGATCGAGAGCGAGCTGTTCGGCCACGAGAAGGGAGCGTTCACCGGGGCTGTGGCCAGCCGCAAGGGCCGCTTCGAGCTGGCCGACGGGGGGACCCTGTTTCTCGACGAGGTGGGGGACCTTTCCCCGAACCTGCAGATCAAGCTGCTGCGGGTTTTGCAGGAGAAGGAGTTCGAGCGGGTGGGCGGAATCGAAACGATAAAGGTGGACGTACGCCTGATCGCCGCAACCAACATCGATCTGGAGCAGCGCATCTCGGAGGGCAGGTTCCGCCAGGATCTGTACTATCGCCTCAACGTCTTTCCCATCCATATTCCCCCGCTGCGGGAACGCAAGACCGACATCCTGCTGCTCACCGACTACTTCGTGGAGAAGTACAGCAGGAACAGCCACAAGAACGTGCGCCGGATCTCCACGCCCGCTATCGATATGCTGATGGCCTACCACTGGCCGGGGAACGTTCGGGAGTTGGAGAACTGCATCGAACGGGCCGTGCTGCTGAGTCGGGACGATGTGATCCACGGCCACCATCTGCCTCCGACCCTGCAAACAGCCGAAGCCAGCGGCACCACCTTCAAGGGGAGGCTGGAAACGGCCCTGGAAAATGTCGAGCAGGAGCTCATCCTGGATGCCCTCAAGTCTTCCCGCGGGAACATGTCCAAAGCATCCCGCACCCTGGGAATCACCGAGCGCATGATGGGCCTGAGGGTCAACCGCTACGGGATCGACCCCAAACGCTTCCGGCGCTGAACGCTTCCGGTGCTGAAAGCTCCCGGGGCAGAACCTAGATAATCCTACATATTCGTAGCCTTTTTTACGTGAATCCTACATAAAGGTCGGATTTTGTGATTGAGCGTAAAGAAAATTTAATCTATAATTAATTATATTGTATGCAATTATGTGTAATAGCTTCGTTTGGTATATAAATTGCAATAATAGCCTCAAATACTCATAAACAACACGGGTAAGGAGCAAGGCAATGGCCGACAGCGGCAGAATAAAAGAGGTTCTCGAGCTCGTCTCGAAAGAAAACATCAGAGTCGTAGATCTGCGCTTCATGGATTTTCCCGGGCTGTGGCAGCACTTTTCCGTCCCCTCCCGGGAACTCGACACCGATTGCTTCGAGCGCGGGTTCGGCTTCGACGGCTCCAGTATCAGGGGCTGGCAGAGCATCAATGAGTCGGACATGCTGGTCAAACCGGTTGCCGAGACCGCCTTCATCGATCCTTTTCTGGCGGAAAAAACCCTGGTTCTGATCTGCAACATCTGCGATCCGATCACCGGAGAGGACTACACCCGGGATCCCAGGCACATCGCCGTCAAAGCGGAAAACTTCCTGAAGCAGACGAAGATCGCGGAGACGGCCTATTTCGGACCGGAGGCCGAGTTCTTCATCTTCGACGACATCCGCTTCGATCAGAACGAGCACGAGGGCTACTACCACATCGATTCGGTGGAGGGGCGCTGGAATACCGGCCGCGTGGAGGCGCCGAACCTCGGCTACAAACCCCGCTACAAAGAGGGCTACTTCCCGGTTCCTCCCACCGACAGCCAGCAGGACCTGCGTACCGAGATGATGCTGGTCCTGGAGAGCATCGGCATTGAGGTGGAGGCCCAGCACCACGAGGTAGCCACGGGGGGCCAGGCGGAGATCGATATGCGCTTCTCCACCCTGGTGGCCATGGCGGACAAACTGCTCAAGTACAAGTACGTGATCAAGAACACGGCCCGCAGGCACGGTAAGACCGTGACCTTCATGCCCAAACCGCTTTTCAACGACAACGGAAGCGGAATGCACGTCCACGTTTCCCTGTGGAAGGGCCAGACCAACACCTTCGCCGGCGAGGGGTACGCGGGTCTGTCGGACACGGGCCTGTACGCGATCGGGGGAATTCTGAAACACGCGCCGTCGATTCTGGCCTTCAGCAATCCCACGACCAACAGCTACAAGCGTCTGGTCCCGGGTTTCGAGGCACCGGTCAATCTGGCCTATTCCCGCCGCAACCGCAGCGCCGCGGTGCGCATCCCGATGTACTCCACCTCGGCCAAGGCCAAGCGCTTCGAGTTCCGCTGCCCGGATCCGAGCTGCAATCCCTACCTGGCCTTCTCAGCGATCCTCATGGCCATCATCGACGGTATTCTCAACAAGATCGATCCCGGGGAGCCGCTGGACAAGGACATCTACGATCTGCCGCCGGAAGAGCTGGCCAAGGTGCCCCAGACACCGGGATCGCTTCACGAAGCCCTCAGGACCCTGGAGGCGGACCACGATTTTCTGCTGAAGGGGGACGTGTTCACAACGGACGTGATCGAAACCTGGATCGATTACAAGATGAGCCATGAGGTCCAGGCACTGGCCCTGCGTCCGCATCCCTGGGAGTTTGCCCTGTACTACGACATCTGAGGCGAGGGGTCGAGAAGCTTCGGATCGGCAGGCGGTCCCGGCGGGCGGTCCCAGCGGCGGTCCCGGCGGCGGGACCGCCGCTCCGCCACCGCTCGGCGGTTAGCAGTTGTCGTTCGAAAACAACTTTGGTATTTTTTTCCTGAAAGCATATGTCTGAGGATTACTACGACATCTTGGGCATAGGAAAAGACGCCGATCCCCAGTCCATCCGCAAGGCCTACCGGAGGAAGGCCAAGAAAACGCATCCGGATGCCTCGGGCAGCACGAACAGCTCCGAGCGCTTCCGAAAGGTCGAGGAGGCCTACGAGACATTAGGGGATGCCCGGAAACGGAAAGCCTACGACGAACAGGCGGGCTAGAGCTCCCCGGGGGAGGACCTCAGCGGAGCCTCAGCGACCGGTGCCGTAGTATCGGAATCCCAGCGCTCGCGCCGCCTCCGCCTCCAGCACATTGCGGACGTCGAAGAGCAGGTCACCCCGCATCGTAGCCCGCAACTTCTGCAGATCGATGTTGCGGTATTCGTTCCACTCGGTGAGGATTATAAGAAGGTCGGCATTCGTGGCCGCGGCGAACTCGCTGTCGTGATAATGGATACGCGGAAACAACTCCTTGAACCGATCCATGGCTTTCGGATCGTGGGCATGGACCTCCGCCCCTTCGGACAGGAGCCCGGCAACCACCGCTATGGCCGGAGTGTCGCGCACGTCGTCGGTCTCGCTTTTATAGGCCAGCCCGAGCACCGTTACCTTCTTTCCCTTCAACCGTACCAGAGCTTTTAGCTTTTCCACGACCCGACCCTTCTGCCGTTCATTCGCCTGCTCTACGGCCCGAACCAGCGTCATGTCGACTCCGTAGCGCTCCCCCGTGTTGACCAGCTCCCGGATGTCTTTGGGAAAACAACTTCCGCCGTAGCCGGGTCCCGGATGGAGGAACTTCGGGCTGATTCTGCCGTCCATCCCCATGGAACGGGCAATAACGTGGATATCGGCGCCTACCGCTTCACAGAGGTTGGCGATTTGATTGATATAGGTGATCTTGGTGGCCAGGAAGGCATTGCTGGCGTACTTGATCAATTCGGCCGTTTCCAGGTTGCACCAGACAAAGGGGGTCTGGATCAGATAGAGCGGACGGTAGATCTCCGCCATGGTTTTCCGGGCTTTCTCCCCCTCACAGCCGATCACGATCCGGTCGGGGTGGAAAAAATCCTGTATGGCACGCCCCTCCCGCAGGAACTCCGGATTGGAGACCACGGAGAACAGATCCGCGGGTTTGGTCTCGAGCAAGAACTTTTCGATCCATCTGTTCGTGCCGATCGGAACCGTAGATTTGGTCACGATCACCTTGTACTCATCTAGATTCTCCCTGACGGAGCGCACCGCCTCTTTGACCTGGGAGAGGTCGGTGTACCCGGTCGAATCGATGGGTGTGCCTACCGCCAGGATCACCACTTCGGCGTTTTGCACCGCCTCGTCGACTCCAGTGGTGAAGACCAGCCGCCCCGCTTCGATATTCCGCACCAGGTACTCCTCCAGCCCGTGCTCGTAGATCGTGGGCTTTCGCTTGTTCAGGGACTCTACGATCTCCTCCCGCCTGTCCACGGCCGTCACGTAGTTCCCGAAATCGGAAAGACCCACCGCGGCGACCAGGCCCACGTAGCCGGTGCCTATGATCGTGATTCGTTTTGCCATACCCTCTCGCCTTTCATTTCCGACAGTTTGAAACACTGTACTACGGATGAGCCGATTTGCTCAGCAGCCCGGAGGAAAAAAAAGGCTCTGCAACTCTAACTTGACCTTTTCGATCGGAATTTCTAATTTTGAGTATGATCATCGAACCAAAGATTCTCCGCAATATCTGTCTGACCGCTCATCCGCTGGGCTGCAGCGCCCAGGTGAAGGACCAGATAGACTACGTTTGCGGCAAAGAATCGCTGGCCGGCACCAAGAGAACACTGATCGTCGGGGCATCCAATGGCTACGGGCTGGCCGCCCGCATCATGGCAGCTTACGGGTGCGGTGCGGACACGGTCGGGGTGGCCTACGAGCGACCCGGCACCAATGCCAAACCGGGAAGCGCGGGCTGGTACAACGACATCGCTTTCCGTCGGGCCGCGGAGCAGGACCGGCTGGGCGCCTGGAGCATCAACGGCGATGCCTTTTCCAGGGAGATCAAGGAGCAGACCGTAGCTCTAATCAAGGACAAGCTGGGAAGCGTGGATCTGGTTGTGTACAGCATCGCCTCACCGAGACGCATGGACCCCGAGACGGGGATTCTGCACTCTTCCGTGATCAAGCCGATCGGCCGGCCTTTCGTGGAAAAGACGGTCGATTTTCAAACCGGAGAAGTTTCGGAGATCCGGGCCGAGCCTGCGAGCTCCAAGAAAGAGATCAAGGACACCGTAAAGGTCATGGGAGGGGAAGATTGGGCATTGTGGATCGAAGCCCTCGATGCCGAAGGACTGCTCGAAGAGGGGACCACTACACTGGCCTTCTCCTACATCGGCCCGGCCTTCACGGCACCGATCTACCGGGATGGAACGATCGGGGAGGCCAAGAAGCACCTGGAGCGGACGGCCAAGACCCTGAACCGGCGGCTCGCCCAACGGGGCGGACGTGCTCTGGTTTCGGTGAACAAGGCCCTGGTCACCCGGGCCAGCGCGGTCATTCCGGCGGTTCCCCTGTACATCGCCCTGCTCTACAGGGTGATGAAGGACAGGGGTCTCCATGAAGCCTGTATCCAGCAGATCGATCGGCTGTTTCGGAACTTTCTGTACAGCGACAATCCTCTCCCCACCGACGAGGAGGGACGCATCCGCCTCGATGACCGGGAGATGCTCCCGGATGTACAGGAGGAGGTGCGAAAACGCTGGCAGCGGGTGACAACCGAAAACGTGGAGCGCCTGAGCGACATCGCCGGATTCAGGGATGAGTACCTGCGCTACCACGGGTTCGGCGTGCCGGGGATCGACTACGGCGCGGAGGTAGAGGCCTGAGACGCCATCTCGATCAGCCGGCCGGT
>CAZPQC010000087.1:0-16298 GCA_964588525.1 uncultured Spirochaetaceae bacterium | reverse complement strand
CTAGTATAACGTTTCTTTAAAATCTTTACAAAATAACTTCGTTGGTCCATGATATCGATAGTTCCTATACTGGGAGGGGACATATCATGGCAAGACGAAGTGAGCGAGCACGATTATTGTTGGATGAGGAGGAGCGAGAACGGTTGAAGCAACTTGCCGGGTCAAGGACGGCGCCGAAACGTGAAGTCGAAAGAGCCGACATTCTGCTTCGATTCGCCCGGGGAGAATCGATTACCGATATCCAGAAGAAGGTAGGTGCGAGTCGGCCTACCATATATAAATGTATCGACAAGGCTCTGGCCGCCGGTATCGAAACCGGTTTGAAAGACACATTTCATCGACCAAAAGCACCCGACATTACTCCGGAGGCGAGTGGGTGGGTGGTGAGTCTCGCGTGCACCAAACCGAAAGATCTGGGGTTGGCCGCGGAATTGTGGACAATATCGGCGCTTGCTTCCTACGTGCGAGAACACGCGCCGGCCGCCGATCACCCGAGCCTCTCTCGTGCAAGTAAATCGACGGTGTGGCGCATCCTGAACGCTCATGAGATCAAGCCACATCGCATACGCTACTATCTGGAACGGCGTGATGAGCAGTTTGAAGAGAAAATGCGCGAGATCTTGATGATCTATCGGGAAATCGCCATGGACCTTGAAGCGGCCACACCGGAAGGAGCACGGCCGGTCTATACCGTCAGTGTCGATGAGAAACCCGGCGTACAAGCTTTGGCTACAAGCGCGCCTGATCTCCCTCCCGTTCCCGGGCGACATGCCGGAGTCGGTCGAGATCACGACTATGTCAGACATGGCACGGTTTCCATTTTGGCAGGTGTGGATTTGCATGACGGCCACATCATTGCGCAAATCCACGATCGTCACCGTAGCCGTGAGTTCATCGAACTGCTCAAGGAGATCGACGCCTTTTATCCGGCCGACAGCGTGATCCGTGTCATTCTCGATAATCACTCATCGCATATATCCAAAGAAACTATGCGGTACCTGGCCACCCGCCCCGGTAGATTCGTCTACGTTCATACGCCGAAGCACGGCTCGTGGCTCAATCTGATTGAAGCGGTGTTCTCCAAAATGGCCCGAACGTTCCTGCGTCACATACGGGTGAGCTCGAAATCCGAGCTGGTCGAGCGTATCATGAGGGGCATTACTGAGTTCAACCAGCACCCGGTCGTGTTCCGATGGCGTAACTTTGACAAGCTGGCCGCAGAAACGTAAATGTTTTCGCGAAACGGAGTACTAGAAAGCCGCTTTTCCGCAAAGCCCCCCCCGGCCTTAGGCAATATGCGGCGGTAGCTTTAGCTGTGTCACGATCACCGGAGCCCTGGCGCTTCACAGTTTCGCGGAGATACTTCAAGAAAAAATGAACGGCCACAAAAATCTGTCCCTTCTTCGCGAGAAGGAGGCGCTGTTTACAACGAGGATTTTCAGGAGCTGATCAACCGGCAGCCGTTTTGTTTTTTCGGTAAGCTCGTCTCTATTCAAGTGTCATAGAATCTCTAGATGAAGAGTTTGCCCAGTGTTATTCAACCAAAGGTCGCTGAGCCACCTCGCCGGCATTCTTAGCCTGTGTCACGATCCAGCAGTTTCGGGAGAACCTGAGTGATCCGGAGACCGCTGAAGCCTGCGTGCGCAGACTGGATTGGAAAATTGCTCTTCATCTTCCAGTAGGTAAGAAAACCAGCTTTCACCCTTCAACGCTTTGCTACTACAGAAAACGATTGAGAGACCATGAGGCGATGTCACTGATCTTCGACAAGACCGTGAAACTTGCCCAGGAGAAAGGACTCATCAAGAAAAGGACGAGCCAGCGGATCGACTCCACAAATATCATCGCCCACGTGAATCGGATTGCCATCACCGATCTGCTGTTTCGAGCGGTGAAATGCCTAGCCGAGGAGATTGAGAAAAAGGATGCGCAGTACTTTGAGCGGGAGATTCCCGATTACATTCGAGAGCGGTACAGCCAGCGCTTCAGTTCTTTTGGGATGGGCAGAGAAAAACGAGGGGAGAAGCTTTCGGAGGTTGTGGAAGATGGGTTGCCAATCAAAGAGCTTCTGCACCGAGTTCCCTCCGATAGGTTGGCTCATGTACGACAGCTGGAGATCATGGAGACCATATTTCGAGAGAATGTGGTGATCCCAGAGAAAGAAGTCGATCAGAAGATCTTCATCCAGGCCGAAGAGATCCAAAGACCGAAACAAACCATCTTCGATCCAAGGGATTTGAGTCTCAAACTGAGCAAGAAAGCAAGCAAGGGCTGGGTTGGAAGTAAATGCCACGTGGTAGAGACGGCGCAGAAAGGGAAGGTCAATTTCATCACCAACATGATCTATCAGCAGGCACAGGCGCACGACTGTAATATTCATGAAAAGCTGCGAGAAGGAAACGAGTGCCGAGGGCTACATCCAGAAAAGGTGTATTGAGATATGAGCTACATCAACGGCGGTGCGATCTGTGAGCACCGAAAACACGGACAGGAATTGATGGGCTATATGCAAGGAGAATACATAAACAAACCTGAGGCATTCAAAGCCTACAGCTTTTCCATCGATATGCAAAAACGGGAGGCTATCTGCCCGGCAGGCCAAGTGACTACGAACACAAGAGTGCGGGACAATGGATTTGTGAGTTTTCAGTTTCGTCAATTAATCTGCATGAAATGTCGTTTCTGGAATGAGTGTGTTGGTACCAAAAAGCGTAACAGAAGAAATATTGCGGTGAGCGGCTATTACGAGTATGTGCGAGAACGGCGGGAAAAGCAGAAAAGTGAGGCGTTTCGCAAAGAGATGAGCGTATGAGCCCAAATCGAAGGGACCATCAGTGAAGGCACCCGATTTCATGGCCTTCGACACGCCAGATACCATGGTGAGTTCGGCCATCAGATGAAATTCTATTTAACCGGCGCAGCGATCAACGTGAAACGGCTAATACGGGCTATGACCAGAGGCGTAGACATACCGACAAAAACTGCCCTGGCCTACAAAACATAGAGACAATCGCGCGGGACGATTTCGGAAGAGGTGGAAAGAGAGCGAACAAAAAAAGGGCGATGAACACCAGCTGAGAAATCACCTAGTGTATGCACAGTCGGTTCCCTCCAGGACCCTATTATTCAATGCAACCACGACGTGGCGGAAGGGAGGCTCCATGTAGCGGTCGCAGTTTAACAAGAAAGACCGCGACCGATATTAGTCGCTTCCTATTCAGTGTCTACGCTACCACTTACCCATGAATGTAATTGCCGTGATCATTGATCCTGCCGAGGTCAAAAAGATCTTGCGGCATCCGGTGAAGGTCGGCCGGTCACCACCCGGACTGGATCTGAGCTTCGTGTAATCCCCTATCTGTTCCCTCCCTGCCTGCTCCGGGGGATCAGCATGTCCCTGCAGTCTCTCTCGACCTCCTTCCAGAGGCGCATTTCTCGGCTCGAATTCCGGTACAGAGAGTAGGTAGAGTGGCGGTCGAACAGTAGCGCGCCCACAGCAGGGAATATGGGACGACCTGGCCAATCTTGCCTCGACAGTAGCTGATTCCGAGCCGTTCCCTGCATAGCGCCAGTTTTAACTTTTGCTATCATTTCACCAGGCGGTATAACCGCCGTCGAGCAGCAGGTTATGCCCTGTTACGTAGGAGGAGCCTTCAGAGGCGAGAAAGGCCACCGCCTGCGCGAACTCCTCCGGCTCTCCGAGCCTTCCCATGGGAGTCATCTCGAGTTGAATTTCTTTGAAACCGGGTATGGTTTGCGAACGCACTCCCATCTCGGTCGCCATGTAGGATGGGCTGATGCAATTCACGGTGATGTTATGCTTGGCCCACTCCACCGCCAGGACCCGGGTCAACGTGATGATCCCTCCTTTCGCGGCGGAATACGGTCCCAATCCCACGAGCCCCCGGTTGGCGATGATTCCGGATATCGATGCCGTGTTGATGATTCGGCCCCATTTATTCCGGATCATGACCCGCCCGACGGTTCGATTGATGAAGAAAGTGCCGCTCAGGTTGACCTCGAGTACCTGGTGCCAATCCGCGTCCGATACCTCCTCCATCGGGAGCCATCCGTTTTCACCTCTCTGCGTTTTGCCGCGGGCTATTCCTGCACAGTGTACAAGGATATCTATACGACCAAATCGGGAAACGGCGGCATCGACCAGCCGCTCCACGTCCGCCGAGTCCGAAACATCCACAGTTACCGCTTCCGTTTCGGTGTGCACGGATAGTGCCTCGGCGACCTTTTCCGCGCCGTTACCGTCGACATCCGCAGCCACAATACTCTTTCCTTCCAGCGCGAGAAGCTCCGCGGCTGCCCTGCCGAGTCCTCTGCCGGCGCCCGTGACGAGCGCGATTTTCTTATCTTCTTTTTCTGCCATCGTTATCTCCTCGATCGTTATCTCCTCAATTGATGCTGCATCCCCGGTAATCCCACACCGCTGCGTTGCTACAATCCTGGATACCGCAACTCGAATCGCTCGAGAGCCGCTCCCCCGGTCTACAGTTGACGCATCGAGGGCCGGTGAATAGTATAACGTAAAACAAAACCGGAAAGCGTTGCAAAATCCCGGATTCTTACAGACCTCGAGACTATTTGACACTCCGGCTCGATGAAGCAGACTACAGCAATTACTACCGACAACGAAGCACAAGGATGAATCATGGCAGTGAACTTACTCATAGCCCACGGAGGCGGACCTACAGCTGTTATCAACGCATCGCTGGCGGGCGTTATTCGCCGCGCGCGTCAAGCAGAGGAGATCAGCCGCGTTCTTGCTGCACGCCATGGGATCGAGGGTGTGCTCAAGGAGGATTTGATCGACCTTACCGGACTCAGTGAAGCGGAACTCGACAAGCTCACAGCGACACCCGGCTCGGCAATCGGGAGTTGCCGATACAAAATGCGAGCTGAGGATCACGAAACCGCCGTTCGAGTCCTGGACCGTAACAACATCGGCATCTTTCTCTACAACGGCGGCAATGACTCTATGGACACCTGCGTGCAGGTCGCGGCCTTGACCGACCGCACCCGGGTTATCGGCATTCCCAAAACTATTGATAACGACCTGGTTCGAACCGACCATTGTCCAGGATTCGGGAGCGCCGCCCGCTACTATGCGATAACCGCCCTGGAGCTCTGTCTCGACGTTGCCGCGCTGGACATCCATGTGGCGATTCTGGAGGTCATGGGCCGGAACGCCGGTTGGACCGCTACCGCCACAGGACTTGCCCAGCGAATCGGCTCCATCGGACCGGAGATCATCCTGCTTCCTGAGAAACCATTCGAAGAGGAAGCCTTCCTCGACCGCGTACGAGATCTGTGGGCCCGCCAGCGCGGCTTCGTGGTAGCCGTGAGCGAAGGTCTTGCCGGCATGGAAGGGAACCCACTCGTATCCGTGGTGGACCGTAGCGGAGCAGACGCCTTCGGTCATGCTCTGCCCGGCAACGTGTCGCACTATCTGGCGCAACTTATTACCTCCCGGCTCGGATATCGCGCCCGCAGCGAGAAACCAGGACTGGTGGGGCGCGTCAGCGCCGCATGCGTTTCTCCCATCGACCGAAAAGAAGCCTACGGCGTCGGAGTTCATGCCGTCTCTTCCGCCCTCCACGGCGCGAGTGGCTCCATGGTTTCGATTCGGCGGATCTCCTCTTCGCCCTATGCGTCGGAGTTCGAACTGGTGCCCCTCTCTGAGGTCGCTAATTTGGAACGTAAGATGCCGGACGAATATTATAACGCAGAAAGCGGCAAACCCACTTCCGGATTTGTCGATTATTGCATGCCGCTCATCGGCGGGGATCTCCCTGACTATCTTATTCTCGATAGATAACCGCTGTCATGACCGGACCCATACGGCTTTATATCGGTCCACGCTTCGGCTAGACCGTGCCTGAGCTGCCCGTCAGCCGTATGATGCCTCGAATCACCTCCTTGATCTTCTGCTCCGCATACTGACACACACGCCAAGCATGGCCTTTGTGCTCGACAGCGCCCCCGAGGCCCTCATTCAGATATTCCACGAATTTCACTCTGACCACGGTCCCGAAGTTGATCTTCGCCATTCCGTTCTTGATGCACGACTTCACCGTGGCTTCCGGGATACCGGTAGAGCCGTGCAACACCAGTGGGGTATCTCTGGCAACTTCCCGGACACGCTGCAGGAGGTCGATCCTGATATTCGGCTCGCCCTTGTAGAAACCATGGGAATTGCCGATTCCTACGGCCAGCATATCCACCGGGGCCTGCTCTAAAAACTGCCGAACATGTTCGGGGTCAACGAGGTTTTCCGCCGCCCTCGGCGTACCATCTCCATCATTCCGAAGCAGCTCGCCCAACTCCGCCTCCACCGCAATCCCCTTGGGATGGGCGGCGGAGATAACCGCCTTGGTCGCCTCGATATTGTCGGCCAGGGGCTTCGTCGAGAAATCGATCATGACGCTGCTGTATCCCAGCTCCGTTGCCCGCTTTGCCAGATCCACATTCTGCCCATGATCCAGGTGCACCGCAACCGGTATGTCGAAGTCCCCCTCCAGCGCTGAGACAAGCTTCGGAAGCCAGCCTAATCCGTAGTAGGCGGTGTTGGCGGCGTAGGCCATGAGGATAACCGGCGCCCGCTCCTCCACGGCCGTTTCCATAACAGCGCGTACAATGTCGTAGTTGCCTCCCTGACAGTTGATGGCGGCTACGGCATAACCCTCTTTCCACGCTTTCTTCACGATTTCCGCACTGCTCACTATACTCATGACTGGTCCTTCGCTGTTGATCCCCGTTGATCGTCTCTTCTTTTCCTTACCGGTTGTTCTATACCTAAAAGGGCGGGCGGGAGCCCCTTCTGCACCAGCAGGAATTGGTCTCCACCGGCGTTAGTGGAATTCCCTTCCTCCTGTGACATTCACCGCCTGACCGGTCATGTACGATGCGTCGTCGGACACGAGAAAAGCCACGACACCGGCCACGTCCTCCGGCGTTTCCAGCCGGCCGATCGGAATAAGCGCCTTTCTGCTCGCCAGAACCTCACCCTCTTTCATGCCCTTGCGTTTTGCGAGCACTCTGTCCAGCTCTTCCCACATCGCGGTGTGCACGATGCCCGGGCACACGGCGTTGACATTGATTCCGAACCGGGCGACCTCCTGAGCCAGACCCTGGGTGAACCCGACAACGCCGAACTTCGAAGCCGCGTATACGCTGAAATCTGGCCTTGCGGTTTTACCTGATTCCGAGGCAATATTCACGATCTTCCCGCTTCCCTGCTCCACCATCTTTCGCAGTACCAACTGGGAGCAGTTAAACACTCCTTTGAGGTTGATATCAAGTGTCCGGTCCCACTCCTCCTCATCGAACTCTGTCACCGGTTTTGAAATCGTGATGCCGGCGTTGTTGACGAGAATATCGATCCGTCCCCATGCGTCGACGACCGTCTGGACCATCTCGGCAATCCCCTTCCGGTCCCGAACGTCTAATTGTAATCCGATTGCCTCGACGCCGCGCTCTTTGATCTGGGCAACCGTTTCTGCCGCAGTATCTGCGTCTATATCGCACACGGCGATATTCGCTCCTTCTCCGGCCAGACGCATTGCTATAGCACGCCCGATTCCCCTGCCGGCGCCGGTTATAATGGCTATCTTGTCTTTGAATCTCATGGTATTTCTTGTACCTGCGGAAGCAAGCGGAAACTCCTCTAACCTTTGATCGCACCGATGGTCAGCCCCTGGACCAGCCAGCGCTGCACGAGAAACGCCAGTAGCAACGGCGGAAGCGCTAGGACCATTGTTGCAGCCATCAGCATGCCCCAGTCCGTGACTCCCTCACCCACAAACCGGAACGCGGCAACGGTTAGGGGACTTGTATTGATGTTCGAGAGCACGAGCGCAAAGAGAAAGTAGTTCCATGAAAGGATGAATGTGAGAATCACCGACACCACCATGCCGGGCGCGGCCAGCGGGACGGCGATGCGTCTAACGATCCCGATCATTGTAAGGCCGTCGACGAACCCGCACTCGATCAACTCGCGCGGAATACCATCGAAAAACGAGGACATGATATACAGGGTTATCGGCATTGTGATCACCGTATGCGTCAGGGCCAGTGCGAGGTAGGTACCTTGGAGACCCAACCTGTTGAAGATGATGTACCAAGGTAGAAGGTAGAGTCCGCCTGGAGCCATGCGTGCCATCAGGGAAACGGTCGCAGGCCAGTTCGTCCTGTACCACGACACCGCAAAGGCGGCCGGAACTGCGAGAAAGAGTCCCAGCACGGTCGATCCGCCCGCCACTATGATGCTATTCAGGGTATAGAGAGCGTAGGGCAGCGTATCGAACAGTTGAACGTAATTGTCCAGGATCGGCTGGAATAGAAGACTCGGGGGGTAGCGGGTAACCTCCGCGGAGGGCTTGAAGCTCGAAGTCAAGAGCCACAGAAGCGGGAGGAGGATGATCAGGGAGACCACCAGGTACTGGATAAACAGTGAAGCCCTCTTCCAGAGGCTGACCGGTTTTCGTTGTCGTATGCCGGCGTCGCTCATTGTACCGACCTTCTGAAAAGGGAGAGCGCAAACACCATCACCAATACAATGAAAAAGAGCGCGATCATCAGCGCGCTCGCGTAACCCATATGGAAGAACACGAAACCGGATTTATACGCGTAAATATTCAGAGTTGTGGATGCTGTGCCGGGTCCCCCCTGCGTCGTTATATAGATCGTATCGAAGAAACGGAGAAGGTCGATGCTGCGCAGCACAGCCGCCGTAATAATCGCGGGCCGCAGCAACGGAAGCGTAATATACCAGAACTGCTGTATGGGGGAAGCCCCGTCGATCACAGCTGCCTCGTACGGCTGGTCCGGTAGTGACTTGAGCCCGCCGAGAAGGATGAGAACGATCAGGGGTGTATACTGCCAGGTATCGATTGCGGCCAGGGTGGGCACGACCTGTTTCGGCGAGGCGAGAAAAAGCAAATGGGGCAGGCCCAGCACCTCCAACAGATAGTTGATCGGGCCGAATTCGGGGTCGAGAAGGATCAGCCACATCATGCCAACGGCCACCGGCGGCATGGCCAAGGGAGACAGCAGAATTGTGCGCAGGGGGCGGGCTCCGGTAAAGTTCCTGTTCAGCAGAAGGGCTATCCACAAACCGATCACCAGCTGCGCCGCCAGGGTGATGATGTACAGGGTGAATGTCACGCGCAAACCGATCCAGAAGACCGGGTCTGCCAGCATCTGCAGGTAGTTCCGCAGTCCCACGGCGGTAGCCTGCAGGCCCACCAGGTAATCCTGGGTGCTCATGTAGAGCACGTATCCCAGGGGAAAAGCTATCATGACAAGCAGGAAGATAACCGCCGGGGCTATCAGCCATACAAACGGGGATGTGACGAAACGGACGAACGAATTCTTACTCGTTCCTGCTATGCTCGTAAGCGCATTCATACCCGGCTCCCTCTCTACCGCTCTATGTGCGTACTCACACGCGGAGGTGTTTAAACGTGGATCATCCTATAATATTTGAAAACCTATCCGAATATAAAGGCCTGGAGAGCCGTGCACGCGAACGTGTCGGCCCTCCAGGCTGTCCTGTTACCGTCGCTTAGGTTCGAGTAATGGTGCAATCCACATAAAGATGGATTACTGCGACTGTTCGATGAGTCTGTTGATCTGTTCGTCCGCGGTCCGGGCTGCTTCTTTAGCAGTTGCCTCGCCCAGAATCACAGAGCCCACCTGGTCTCCTATAATCTGCCGCGCTTCCGGCTGCAGGACGATTTGCGGAGCCAGGATCGAGCTTCCGGTTGCGGCCAGCTCCGACAAAGCGTCGGTCCACTGACGGCGCACCTCTACTTCGCTCAGCCAGTCCTGGAACTCCGTGGAGTGCCACACCGAATCACGCGGAGGAGCAAGACCGTCCAGTGCAAGCTTGACCTGCATTTCCTTGCTGGTGGCCCACTGGATGAAGTACCACGCAAGATTCTTCTTCGATGAGAAGGGTGACATGGAAAGTTCCCACCCTATCACAACCGGAGTGCTTCCCGCGGGTCCCGGAGGAAGCACCATCAGGTCCGTATCGGTCTGGCGAGCCTCCGTGGCCATGACCTTTCCGAACTCGTTGCTGGACTCGAAGACCATGCCGGCCTGCCCGTTGGTATTAACAGCTGTCAACTGCGGGAACGAGTAGTTGATGCCGCCCTCGGGGCCGTATTCCCGCATCAGCTTGGCGTAGAGGTCGATCGCCTGTATCCCTTCCGGGCTGGAGAGGTTCGACTTACCGTCCGGCCGCTGATATTCGCCTCCGAAGTTATGGAGGAAATTGCTGAAGGTGTATGGAAGCGCCGGTGCGAGTCCGCGGCTGGCGTATGGGATCAGGTCGGGATGGCACTGCTTCAGCTTCTCAGCGATATCCACCAGACCGGTCAGGCTGGAGGGTTTGTCTAGTCCGCATTCCTCGAATACATCCGTCCGGTAGTAGAGGATCGGGCCCTCGATGTTCACGGGAATCCCCGTGAGGATGCCATTTACGGTCTTGGACTCGATAACGCCCGCGCCGAAATCGTTGAAATCGTAATCCGGTGAAGTCAGATTCGGGTTGCTCACAAACGGCATAATCGGTTCGTACCAGCCCGCTTTCTCGAAAAGCATCCCCTGCTGAGAGACTAACGACATATATACGTCGACCTCGTCGCTCCTGGCCTGGAAGATCGTCTGGCGCCGCTGCCGATACTGCTGCTCGCTGAACAGGCTGATCGTGACTTCTATACCGGTCAGCTCCGTGAACTCGTCGGAGTACTTGTCGATGAGCTGGCCTACGGGATTATTGTTCGCGAGGAAGTGGATGCTCTGCCCCTCATAGCGTCTCCAGTCAAAGCCCGCCATCGCCGCTTCTTTGGTCTGCATGTTCTTTGGCTGTTGTCCTCCCGCCCAAATGCAGAGGCCAAACAGCAAGAGAATAAGCACTAAGATGGCTCTCTTCATAAAAACCCTCCTTATAATTTTTATATCTTGGTACGATATTAACATAAAAAATTCGACTTGTCAATACTGTTTCCTCGCAAATCATTCCCTGGTGATCCTCATAAAGAGACTGATTCTCAAAAATTGGGCAGCTTGACAGCGAAATCGAAGAATATTAATATCGCCTTATGATGAATTATTCTCTCGCTGTTTCTTGGGTCGATCGGTGTAGGCAAGCCAATTGTGCCGACCGTGATCGACTAGACATGACTCCTTTGGGGAGTTATGGCAAGCCCGAACAAAGGGAAACTGCCGTGAAGACTGATACCACCGTTTCTGTAGAGAGAGCCTTCCCAAATGCGCCGGTTGCTTACACAACCTGACTATATGGAAGCCGCTTGGCGACCCATCGATTATTTCTATAAAGATACTAATGGGAGTGTCACCCGTGTATAGGGGAGAACAGAGCCCACTGACAGAGAGCAAACGGCGGATTGTCACACTGTTGTACAAGGACGGACCCCACACGAAACGCATGCTTACAGAAAAAGGCCATATGGGCTGGGCTACTGTCGTGAAGGCGATTACCCAGTTGATGGACGAAGGTATCATCGAATGCTCAGGAATTGCCCGGAGAAAGAAGAAACGCCAGGGTAAGGATGCCTACCTGTACGGACTGACAGCGGAGAAACCGCTGGCGATCGGTGTGGATGTAGAATACAAAACGACCCGAATCGTGTTGACGAATCTGTCCGGCACTGCTCTGGCCCAAGAAACCTACAAGACCCCGCAGCACGTGGACGACCAGGAAGCAAAGGGTTTTCTCAGGGATTCGATAGCAGACTTCATGCAGAGAAACAACATCCAAGGAGCCAATCTGGACGGAATCGGAATCGGAATACCCGGGATCGGTTTTCCAACCAGCTCCCGAATGGACAATATCGAGAAGGCCCGAATGCTTGAAAGACACTTGAGTGAGATTTTTCATACCTCGATCCGTATCGAGACCAACACCAAGGCCTATGCAGTGTTCGAAAAGTGGAGCAACAAGACCTTCTCTTACAGGGATTTTATCTTCGTATCAATTCGAACAGGAGTAGGTACCGGCATCTTCCATCTGGGGAACCTGTTTATCGGAACCCACGGGCTGGCCGGAGAAATCGGTCATATGAAAGTTGTCCCAAACGGTCCGGCCTGCCGATGCGGAGGCTCCGGGTGTATGGAAACAGTTGTCAATCAGAACTACCTTTTCCAGCAGTACAGGATGAATGTTATCAAGGAGGCAGGCTGGTCACCAAGGTCGAGCGAGGTTTCTCTTTTCGAAGGTCTGGGTGATTTGTTCACACGGGCGAAGAGGAAAGAAGAGCCTGCAGTAGCGATTGTAAACACTGCGGCCAGCTACTTGGGACACTGTATTGCCAATGCCATAACTGTTCTGGATATCAACAACATCATTATCAGTGGACATTTCGGACATGATGGAGATGCAATTCTCGATCCGCTCAGAGAGGTGATTCGATCCGACATCCTTCCCAAGGTCAAAGTCAACCTCTCCTACTTTCCCATCGATCCCAACGGACATACTCGCGGTGCGGCACTCCTCGTACTGACGGATTATTTTGTGGACATCCCGATACAACATGACCAGAATTCGTAGGATTCAAAGAACCGGTCAAGTAATAAACGCGGCTTAATTCCCACAGCCTGTTTAAACTAATCTAAATCGATCGTATCATCTGTAAGCTTGTCACTTTTATTGACAACGCTTCGGTTCTGATCTATCATATCGGGGGTCGATAAAATAAACCAGGATGGAGTTGTTCGATGATAATACTTGTGGGCTCAGCCGGTCTCGACCAAATCAAAGATAGGACCCACGGGGGGTGATCGACTGTGTTACCACAATTAAAAAGGTTCCGAAGTGCCAGCGCGAGAGTTCGATCGAAGCTAAGAGACGGAGTTGAGGTAAAAGCATGGCAACAATATTTATCAACCTGAAGCGGTTCGACGTACCGCGTTCACTGGGCGGCATCTGCCCGCAGGAACGACCCGATCGGTGGATACGTTGGGTTATAGAAAAGTCCGTGGAAACCGGGCTGGGGAAGGACAAAAAAGTTCAGCTTGTCTACCTCCTACCGGAATCGCTCATTCTTCCCGCTTTGGAAGAGATGGGGCGATTTTCAGCGGAAGAGACCGCCTATATCACCGTGGGTTGCCAGGGAGTTTTTCGAGAGAATGTTTCCCCGGGCGGCAATTTTGGTGCGTTTACGACGAACTTGCCAGCGGCAGCGGCAAAAACGCTGGGAGCGAGCTGGGCCATCATCGGTCATTCGGAAGAACGGAAAGACAAGATCGAGGTATTGGAGGCCTACGACGATAGAGTGGGCGAGCCGGGTGGGGCACGCGTGAAGGCGCTTCGGACAGTTAATGAGCTCATAAACCAGGAGGTGCTCCGCGGTCTCGAAAGCGGCCTGGACGTGCTCTTGTGCATGGGAGAGACTGCGGATGAACGGGGCGATGGAACATTTAACGAACAGCGGCCGCGTATCAAGGAGACGCTGCAGTCCCAAGTCGATATCGGACTGAGCGGCGTCAAGTTATACCTGGACGGGCGCCGGATCGTTGTCGGATACGAGCCGATATGGGCGATAGGGCCGGGAAAGACACCACCGCGTGCCGATTATATCGAATTCGTCGCCACCTATATCAAAGAGGCGGCCCAGCGGACCCACGGCTTCACACCCGATGTGGTATATGGTGGGGGCCTCAAGGAAGAGAATGCCGGAATGATCGGGAATTTACCGCCCATCGACGGTGGCCTGGTTGCTCTTACCAAGTTCACACAACCCATCGGTTTCGACCCCAACGATCTTCGCGTCATCGTAGACAAATACATGGATAAGGGAGGAGAAAAATGAAAACCTTGGAATTTGAATACGGCCAGGGGTTGATGAGTGCACAGTTGCCGGACAACACAGACGTCTACCTACCTGGCGAGACGGTACCGGACCCGCCGATTATCCCGGAAGACAGCCTGGTCGAAGAAACGCGAAAGTCGATCCATAACCCGATAGGGATGCCTCCCATAACAGACCTCGTCTCGAAGGGTTCGAAGGTATGCATTGTTTTCCCGGATCGTGTAAAAGGGGGCTTTCAGGCCACCAGCCACCGAAAGGTATCGATTCCGATAATCCTGGAGGGGCTCAAAAAGGCCGGCGTGCGCAAGGAGAACATCAAACTGATCTGCTCCAACGGACTTCACCGAAAGAACAAACAGGAGGAGATCAGACGGATTCTCGGTGACGAGGTTTTTGACGACTACTGGTGGTCCCACCAGATCGTCAACCATGATTCGGAGGACTACGATAACCTAATAGATCTCGGCTACGATGAGTTGAACGACCACGTTATAATGAATAAAGAGGTTTTTGAGAGTGATCTCACCGTCGCCATCGGACACACACTTGGAAATCCCTACGGCGGGTACTCAGGCGGCTACAAGCATGTGGCCACGGGTATCACCCACTGGAAGAGCATTGCCGCGCATCATGTGCCGGCGGTCATGCACAGGGACGATTTCACACCTGTGAGCGGACAGAGCCTCATGCGCAAGAAGATGAACGCCATTGGAATACACATGGAAAAGAAGATGGGACGCAAGTTCTTCCTCTGCGATGCGGTGCTCGACACATACGGCCGGCAAATAGCCGTGTACAGTGGTTACGGTAAGGAAATGCAGCCTCTATCCTGGAAGATCGCGGACAGGCGAACATACATTCCCTGGGCAGAAAAGAAGTACGACGTGATGGTTTTCGGAATGCCCCAATTTTTCCATTACGGAGACGGACACGGCACGAATCCGATTCTCATCCTGCAGGCGATCGCGGCGAACGTAATCCGACACCGCCGCGTGCTCAGTGACAGAAGTGTGGTTATCTGCTCATCCCTCTGTAACGGTTACTTTCATGACGAGGAGTTTCCGGCGTACCGCGAGCTTTACGAGATCTTTCAGCAGGATTATCACAATACACTTCCGGACGTGGAGAAGTATGGCGAGTACTTTTGTCAGAAAGAGGAATATATCAAGAAGTATCGATTTCGGTATGGATTTCACCCGTATCATTGTTTCTCCATGATCAGCTGCGGGCAGGTGGCGCACCTGAACTGCTCAGCCGTCTACGTTGTGGGAGCACAGGCACCGGGGTATGCGCGGGGAATGGGCATGAAGCCCATGGCTACATTCGAGAACGCCCTTGCCGATGCCAAGAGGATGTATGTGAGTGAGAATCCGAATATTCTTGCTCTCCCTCGCACCTTCAAGTGCGCCGGTGTACATCTCATGATGAAAGACGACCAACTAAGCTGACTGGGGCACGTAATTTAATTGTCGCACACGGTGCGGGAACGACGGCAGTTATAGGTCCGTCGTTGGCCGTAGTGGCGCGCCTGGCCGGAGATAGTGTTGCATCCAGAGAAGCCATTCGGTGAGGATGTCTTTCTTCAGATTGTTGAAAAGGGACGGCGCCCTCTACGCAGTTTTCCTCTTGACTGAGAATGAGGGGCTGACCCGATGCAGATGATCGGCCCCTCGCTCAGAGGGGCTTTTTACGCGCAAATATAGCAGGGGCAGGACTCGAACCTGCTACCTCCGGGTTATGAGAACACCCCGGCTTTGTATCGGCGCGTATCCGCTTGTTGATTATTGTTCATCGTATAAAAGAATACGTCAATTCCTTTATTTATGAATGTATCCCTGTGTAGCCTTTTGTAACTCCTCTATCTGACATTTTCCATCTTACACTTTCTAGCGGATCCTCATCCGGCAATTGCCGCTTTCGATATTTCTGTGTCGATCGTGGCTGGCTGTAGCACCTTGCATACTCGTCGCTGTAGAAACCTTGTACCGGTCCGTCGCTCCTTCAACTGCTGCCCTGCATCGTGCAGGGCTTAGAAGTTTCCCTCCGCTGCATCCTTCAGGATTGCATTGTCCAGAGACAGATCAGCTACCAGCTTCTTCTCACCGGTCGTTCTGCTTCTCAAGCATCTTCAGTCGCTTCGCCTGCTCTGTGCGAACCCCGCCCTATTCCCGACGCCAGCGGAAGTAGATGTGGTCCGAGATCGTCAGTTCCTTGGCCACTTCGCGAATCGGCCGGCCTTGAGAGAGCAGGACTTCAGCCTGCCTCAGCTTGCTGATGATCTGTTCTGTGGTGTATCTCTGCCGTGGCATCCCTGCCTCCCTTTGTTAGTCACCAACTCTAAAATCCATTATAGCGCTGGATCAGTTTTTGGGGGGCAGGTCACTCGTGCATACGCTAAAAGATGAAATCCTTATCCTTTCAACGCGCCGGCCAGGATCCCTTTGATGA
>CAZPQC010000086.1:0-16474 GCA_964588525.1 uncultured Spirochaetaceae bacterium | reverse complement strand
TCCAGCTCGAACTGTTCGATGCTCTTCTCCAGACCGGCCAGCACCTGGCTCTGCATCTGATCGGCTCTGGATTCGAGCCGGGTCACGTAGACGCTGAAATCCTTGACCTTCTTCTCTGAAGCTTGGACGCCGGCAGCCATCTCCCGGATGCGTTGCTCAGTACTCTTGGCTATCTCATCCCGAAGGCTCTGCAGACCTTTGTGGTTTTCCTGGCGGAACTTCTCCGCCACCTGGGTGATTTCCTGCTCGACCTTCTTCAAGTTCTCTGAGGATACGGTTATCCGCTTGCCGACTTTGTCGACGAACATGCTCTCCGCCTGGATGCGCTTGAGGTTCTCATCCACCCTCGCCGTCATACTGACCAGTTCCTCCAGGGCATGGTCGTACCCGTCGATCTTCTTGCGGATCTCCTCGATCCCCTCCGCACGCTCGTGCAGACCATCCTCGACATCCCGAATGCGCTTGAGAACCTCCTTCCCCGCCTTCATGTTCACCTGCAGCTCTATCGCAAGATTCTTCATTTCCGAAGTCTTCTCTTCGACGGATTTGGCCAGCTCATCCTTCATTTTGTCGGAGAAGCGTTTCACCTTTTCGAGAGATCGGTTGTTTCTGTCGATTTGTCTGTAGATAATGAGAATTATCAGTACAATGACGATAGACAGCAGATTACCGAATGAGAAAATCATCGTTCCCCTCCCCTTTAGACCGTTTTACAGGTCTAGAATCTTCTCACTGGTCGCGCAGTGTAGGCTCAGTATATTCCTAATCATAGCTTCCCGGCCGCGGGTTGTCAATTGTTTTACTGATTTACTTTTACCGCGCTGACGGCGGAAGGAAAGAATCCCCCATCGGCATGCGGACCAGATGAATATAGGAACCGGTGTAGCGATTGATCGTCCCCTCCAGAGTCGCCTCGCGAGTCCTGTCGAACACTGCGACCCGCAGGGTACCGGAGGGAGTAAAATAGGGAAATAGGACGACCATATGGAAATGCTGGCGAAGAACCGGCTCTGAGCCGTACTCCCGGTTCAATGAGCCGATGTAGAAGTGTCCCGGGTTCGCCGATGCTTCGAGGAACATCAGCAGCTTGAGATTCTCCACGGGGTAGCCGACGTCCTCCCGATACGCCAGGTACTCTACGCGGCGCACGTCGAAATCTTCCGGGTCCGCTCCCGCATACCCCTGCGCCTGCCAGAGCGCGGCAGCCAGGTTTCTGGACCAATCCAATCCGAAATACGGATCCCGTTCATCTTCGAACCTCAAACTCCAACGATTTCCCCGATACTCGAGGTGCTTCTCCTTGAGCGGCTCGATCGCCAGGTACCGGCCCGTGAGCCCGTAGTAGAAGCCGTCGCTGATCCATTTGGCAAAACCGGAACAATTCAATCCCCCCGACCCTCCCTGGGGGTCACCGGTCGTTATGAATACGTACCTGCGATCCGCATCCATGGCCCCGTCATCCTGATCCGACAACCCGGGCAACAATCTCCGAATGCTCTCGACATGGGTGAAGGCCAGCTCGTCCGACGGACCCGCGCGCCTGTACAGGAGCCGCTCCCAACGGACCGTCGATCTGGAGAGGTCGACCACTTTGGCGAAGGGCTCTGTCAACAGATCCGCGAATTCGACGGGCAGAAAAACCCCCCGGGCTATCTCGATTCCAAACAGATACACATCCATCGAGGTTCTATTCTCTTGAGGGAACAGGCGCACGAAGCAACCCGGATCGCTGCGGAAGAAGATTTTGATCTGCACGAAACGGCCGCTTTCCAGCTCCCGCTTGATGATGTAGTTCCCCCGGCCGGGGATGGAAAAAGACGAATCCTCCTCGTTCTCAAACAGGTAGTACAGATGCCCGTTCTGGCGTCGTGTTTCGAACTTTACCCGGGTTCCGGTGGATTGCTGGCCGAGCAGTCGCTGCTGCCCCGCGGATAGAGCCTCGGTGGGTGCATAGAACAGCTCTTCGAGCAGCCCTCTTGTCTCGTCATTTTCCGGTACGGAGGCGAATACCCGGGTTGTGCCATGGGAATTGCCTCCTTCGGTGGCTTGCGGGAACACGGAGACCGTCAAAATAAAGAGCACAACACTAAACGAGCAGCGTATCCTCATCTATTCTATTTACGGTAGATGGGAGCCTCTGTATTAGTGATTCCCCGAGGGACTCCGCGTCCCAGGCGAAAGTCGGACTGATCTCTAACCGATGAACGGGCTTTCCCTCCCGCATCGGAACGGAGACACCGTTGGCCTGCAGCCAGCGGGCGTAGAGGTTCATCATTCCCTGCCGGCAGGTCTCGATGGAATCCGGTCCCGTTTTGTTCTTCAGAGGCGCGAACTCCTCCTCCCTGGTTGTTTCGAAGAACAGGGGATTTGCCGCATCAGCAAGGGCGTCGAAGATGAACATCTCGAACTTGATCCCCTTCCGCTCCTCCACAATTCCGCCGCGATCGTTCGGGATCCAGGTCTGTATCTTTTTCTCGGCTACGTGCAGGGGCAGTCTTCCCGAATGGGAGCGCAGGAACTCAGTGCTGAAAATGTGAATGGCGATCGATCCATGGGAGTACAAAAGCTTGCCCTGACGGTCCCGGGCTTTCTGATTCTCCCCGCTGATATCGGAATACTCGATCACTCCCGGTTTTCCGTCAATGTTTCCGATCACGCCGAGCTTTTCCTCCGGATAGGCTTTCTCTATAACCTTGGTGGACATTTGGGATCGTTTCAGTGCGTGCAGGCCGAGAAAAGGCGGATCCGGGATCCGTACCAACGGATTGTCCACTTGGAAATAGTACAGCTGTTCCACCCCCTTCCCGGTCATGTGATCCAGACAACCCGAACCCTTTAGGGCCGAGATCGTGCCGCCGTGCCCGTTCGGATTCTGAAACAATCCGCCCTCTTCGGTCAGCAGAAGCTTCCCCTCCCGGGTGAGGCTCGGGAACAAACCCTGAGTGAAAAACAGGACTTCCACCTCTTGAAATCCGAAGTAGCTGTTCGAATCAAAAAAACTGCGGGTCTCCTCGAGATTCAAAGGACTGGTCATGATGTACCAGTACAGGGGACGATCGTAGCGGTTTCGGGTGGCCAGGATTTTTTCAGCAAATATCTGGAAGAGAGTGGCTTGCCTGATCGGTGATATAGGAAAGCAGCCCTTCGGCCCGTCGAATCCGAGCCGCGAACCCTGCCCTCCCGCAACGGTACAAATAGCGACCTTGCCCGCAGCCAGCAGATCCTCGCCCGCGCCTTGCGCTTTCGCCTCTTGCCTCCACTCGGCTTCGGGAATATGGGAAAGGGGCTCAATGTGCCGACGGCCCGAGTCACCCAACTGTGACTCCAGCTGCTGCTGCAACAGCTCGTAAACCTCGATATCGAGGGCGTCGAGATCGCCGAGAAGGGCCTGCTTCCTGTCCTGAGACCGCTCGTCCCAGAAGGCGAACAGGTGGCCCTGGCCGCGCTGCTTCCACTGTTCGACGAGACTCGCCTCCCTCCCTTCGTTCACCGCTTTTCCTTCCCTTTGAGTTTTTCCCAAACTGAGAGCAGATCGCTCCGCACGGCCGCAATCCGGGCCGTAAGATCGGCCTGGGGAGAACCCGTTTCCTTCCAGATCCTCTCCCGGGCGCCCTCGATTGTATAACGCTTCTCATACAGCAGGTGTTTCAGACGCAGCAGCAGCTGCAGCTCCCGATCCGTATACACCCTCCGGCCCGATTTGCTCTTCTTGGGAGCAATAAAGGGCACCTCTTCCTCCCAATAACGGAGCACGTGCTGCTTGACCCCCAGGAGCTGACTGACCTCTCCGATCGTGTATCGCCTTCTCATTTCAAAATACGAATCACGACTCTCTTACGTCAATAAACAGGGGAATCCTGTCAAAGCCCAAATCCCTGCGGATTCTGCCGATCAGGTACTGATTGTACCGTCTCGGATAGCCTTTCAGGTCGTTTACAAAAAATAAAAAACGAACCGGGTTCACGCCGGTTTGGGTAGCGTAGCGGATTTTCACATTGCGCCCGCGGACCGGAAGAGCATATTCGCCAATCCACGTTTTAAGCAACTGGTTCAGCTTAGGAGTGGCGACTTTGCTGTTCAGCTGCCCGAAGACCATCAGAACCATTTCCAGCAGCCGGCCGGTTCCCCACCCGGACAGAGCGGAAATCCGCAAGACGGGCGCAAAGCCCAGGGTGGGAAATAGAAAGCGCGTCCGATCCCGCATCTCCCGCCACTGCCGCTGCGCCTCTGCGCCGTTCTTGCCCTCCACCAACCTGTCCCACTTGTTCAGCACCAGGATGATCCCCCTGCCTCGACGAGCAGCCAGGGCGGCGATTTTTTTGTCCTGGTCACTGATGCCCTCGACAGCGTCTATCACCAGGAGCACTACATCCGCCTCCTCGATGCTCTTAATGGAGCGATTGACAGAGTAGTACTCCACCGCTTCCCTGACCTTATTCTTGCGGCGGATACCCGCCGTATCCAACACCTCCAGATCATACCCGCGGTAACGAAACAGCCCTTCCACGGGGTCCCGGGTCGTACCGGGTATTTCCGTCACCAGGGACTTTTCAGTTTGGAGGAAATGGTTGAGCAGCGTGGATTTACCGGTATTCGGCTTGCCTAAAATGACCAGCCGGATTCTCTTTTCGACACCTGGTACCGGCGTATCCGCACCGGTATAGCCGGTCCGCACAGCCGACTGGTAGATACCCTCCTTCAGCGCTTCGATGTTTCTGCCGTGAGCGGCGGATACCGGGATCAGGCGCTGAAAGCCCAGAGAATGGAACTCTCCCAAGTTCAAGTCCTGCTTTTCGCCGTCAACCTTGTTCACGACCAGGATCAGCTTCTCCTCGTAACGCCGCAGCCTCTGCAGAAAATCAAGATCCTCACCGCTCAGTCCTCCCGCCTCTACTAGAAGGAGTATCAAATCACATTCCCCTGCAATGCTGTTCACTTTATCAGCGACTCGCTTCTCGATGATCCCCGGTTCCCGGCTGTAACCGCCGGTGTCGAGTAAATTTACCTCCAAATCCTGGATGCGAATCCGCCCCTCCACCGCATCCCGGGTCACTCCTGGGGTTGCATGGGTGATTGCTCTTCGTTTTCCCAAGAGTCGATTGAACAGCGTGGATTTGCCGACATTCGCTCTGCCTAGTATGGCGACCTGGAAGAGCTTGCGTTCAGTATCGAGAGATGAAATCAAAGCGTTCCTCCATCCAGGTTCGTACGTACTGGTTGACTTCTTGGGAGGACTTCATCTCCATGATTGTTCCTACCAGCTCTTCAGCCTCGGCAATAGTCACTGAGCGGATGATCCTCTTGATCGTCGGAATCCCGATAGCGCTCATGCTGTACTCGTCAAGACCCAAGCCCAGCAGTATGACCGCCGCATAGGGATCTCCGGCCATCTCCCCGCACATCCCGACGGGAATGCCGTTGTTATGGGCGCTGTCCACCACCATTTTAATGAGGCGAAGAACCCCTGGATGAAACGGTTCGTACAGATAGGCGATTCTTTCGTTTTCCCGATCAACGGCGATCATGTACTGGATCAGATCGTTCGTCCCGATGGAGAAAAAACTCACCTTCTTGGCCAGAATGTCCGAGGTAAAGGCCGCGGAAGGAACCTCGATCATGATTCCGACAGGGATATACTCATCGAAAGGCTGCCCGAGCCGACGGAGTTCGTCTTTCGTTTCTTCCAGGATTCCGAGGGTGATCTCCAATTCTTCGACTCCCGAAATCATCGGGAACATGATCTTCAGGTTCCCGTGCACCGAAGCTCTGAGAAGCGCCCTGAGCTGGGATTTGAAAATCTCCGGCTTGGACAGGCAGAAGCGGACCGCGCGCCAACCCAGTATCGGATTCGACTCTTCCCCCGGTATTACCCCGGGGATGATCTTGTCCCCTCCCAGGTCCAGGGTACGGATGGTCACGCTTCTGGGCTTCATCCCCTCCAGGATCCGATTGTAGGCCTGAAGCTGTTCCTCTTCGTCGGGGAACTTCCGTGGCACGATGTAGAGAAACTCGGAACGGAACAGGCCGATTCCGTCCGCACCGTGAGCAAGGACCGAATGGATTTCGTCGGGGACCTCGATATTGGATTCCAACTGCACGAGCTTCCCGTCCCGGGTTTCGGCCCGCAGCTCGTTCAGGTTGAGCAACTGCAATTCATGCTGCTGCCAGGCTTTCCTGCTGGTGATATAGTCTTTCAACGTGGCTTCATCCGGATCAACAATCACCAAGCCGCGATTGCCATCGAGGATGATCGTTTCATCGTTACGGACAAATGCCGTAACCTCCGAGAGCCCGAGAACCGCAGGAATCTCAAAGGCTCGGGCCAGGATGGCGACATGGGATGTTTTGCCGCCGAAATCCGTTGCGATGCCGACTATCTTCTCTCTATTCATCGAGATGATGTCAGACGGTAGAAGATTATGGGCGACCAGAACACATTCCTTGTCGATTTCCATGAGGGATTCGCCCTTTTGATACAGCAGGTGGGAAAGCAGGCGGTTGGAGATATCCCGGATGTCGAGACTTCGCTCCCGCAGGTATTCGTCCTCACTGGATTCGAGTTTTTTCGCAAGCGTTTCTTCGACTTCCCGGAGCACGAACTCCACGTTCTTCTTGCGTTCTTTCAGAGTCAGGGTGACCTCTTCATGGAATTGGGGATCGTTCAGCATCAGCAGATGGGAATTGAGCAGCCGCTTCTCCATCTCACCGAGTGCCGGCGTTCCCCTGTGCAACAACACCTCGATATCCTGCACCGCTTTTGCCCGGGCGGCCTGGAAACGCTCGATCTCGTAGGGGATCTGGCCCGCAGAGATATCGTAGGAAGGAACGGTGAGACTATCCGGGACGTGCAGACAGACCGGTCCGATCGCTATTCCCGGCGATACCATGATCCCTTCGACGACCTTCATTTCGAGGTAACTATAAGAGCTTTTTCTAGCACTGTCAAATCAATCCACACCCCCGGTTTGCCGATGAACAGGATAGGAGTATGGCAAAAAAAAGACGTACCCTGGGCTGCTTGTTCTATATCGCACTGGTTCTCCTGGTACTGGTGATCTTTCTCTTCAACCGGGGACGGGTACAGGAGGTTTTGGAAAAAACCGGCTTCACCAGGCTGTTCGACAGGGAGAAGCCCGCCGAAGTCGTGGTCGCTCCACTGGAATCCGAGCAGCCGCGGGAGGACGAGCAGGAAAAATCTCCACCCCCTGCCGCGCCCGGCGCGCAACCGGAGGAGATCGTAATCACCGTTGAGAAGGAACCTGTCGCAGAGACGATACCCGAAAAGAGCAAAGAAGCGCCGACAAGGACCCGTCAATCCCGACTGTTTTTTATCTCCGTGACCGAGAATGGGCAGATCAACATGAAAGGGGTGATCAGGGCAGTGGAGTATGTCGACGCGCCTCTCACCGCCACCCTGGGGGCTCTGTTGCAGGGACCAACCACGGCTGAAGTCAACCAAGGATTGATCTCACTGATATCACCGCAAACCAGGATCGCCTCTGTGTACATCAAAGGAGCCACGGCGTACATCGACTTCAACGAGGCGTTTCGGTTTAGCTCTCTAGGAAAAGAGGGAATGATCGCAGAGCTCAAGCAGGTGGTTTACACAGCCACCGAGTTTCCTACAGTTAAAACCGTCCAGATCCTGGTAGAAGGGGAGGTCTCCAAATACCTGGGACCGGAGGGCGTCGCGATCGACAAACCCCTGGGCAGAGACTCCTTTCAATAAACCTCCTCCACCGCCCGGGCGATCATGCTTTCAAGATCCCCTCCGGCCTCGGCTCTACGGGCGGTCAGCAGACAGAAAAACTCCCGGTTGCCCTTTTTGCCGGGCAGCCGGGAGGCTGAAATCTTGGAGACAAAGGCTCCCTCCGCGTGCAGATCCTGCAGGAGCGCTTTCAGGATCCCCGGCAAAGCAGATCCGCCGGTAACAACACCATCGAAATCCGCAGGGGGCTCATGCCACTCGTACTGGGGCTTGACCAGAGCGATCAGCCATTTATCGGATACGAGGTTCAAGATGTGTAGCGCTGCTGCCCTCAGAGACCTCAAGGACAGATCCGCCACAGCCGCTTCCGGTTCAAAGGGGAGGGTCTGGACACTCATAATGTTGGTGTTTTCCAAGACATGCACCCGGTGGTCCGTACGCAACCGATAGTCCAGCTGATTTATTCCGGTTTCGATCGCGATAACCCGGGAAGCCCCGCGTTTGAGCAGACAATCGGTGAATCCTCCGGTTGAAGCTCCGGCATCGATGAAGCTCATGCCCCGGACAGCAATTTCCCACTGGTCCAAAACACCGGCCAGTTTCTCCCCGCCCCTGGAAACGTATCGCCTTCGGGGCCTGTATTCGACAGCTGCCGTGAGCGCTACCGGCCGCTGCGGGTCCTTCACACTCTGTCCCTCTACGAAAATCTCACCGCAGAGGATCCGGGCGTAGTGATCCTTTCTGGTCAACCGGCAATCCCGAGCGCAGAGCAGATCCAGCAGGGAGAGCTTTTTCATTCTTTCTCTTCAGGCGCTCAGATCCGGCAGGTCGCGACGTATCCTCTCTATCGACAGAGCTTTGCCGCTATCTACGGCAATTGTCAGCAGAACACCCATGACAACGGCTGCGGAGTCTTCCACCTCCATTTTGTAGGGGATCTGCATCAGGCTGCGTTTGATCGATATGTCTCGCTTCATCCCGATGACACCCTCTGCCGGTCCGGTCATACCGGTGTCGGTGATGTACGCCGTACCGCCGGGGAGTATCTTCTCATCGGCGGTTTGCACGTGGGTATGGGTCCCGACGACAGCGCTGACCTTCCCGTCCAGATACAGGGCTAAGGCCTCCTTCTCCTCCGGAAGCTCGGCATGGAAGTCCACAACGATGACCTTGGCCTTCTTTCCGAGCTGACGAATCAGGATTTCTCCGACTTTAAATGGACAGCGGATGCTGTACATGTTGACTCGTCCCTGGAGGTTTACGATCGCAACGGGAACCTGCTTCTTGGTGATCAGGCTGATGCCGCCGCCGGGGACACCGGTGGGGTAGTTCTCCGGTCTGAGGATGCGGTTGTCCCGCTCCAGCAAGGGGATGATTTCCCTGCGTTGCCAGATATGATTTCCCGAAGTGATGACGTCGATTCCCGACTTGAATAGGCCTTCCGCCGCCTCGGGGGTGATTCCCAACCCCTCAGAGGCGTTTTCACCGTTCGCGATGACGAAATCCGCCCGGGTCTCTTTGAGGAGGCTCTGCAGACTGCCGAAAACGGCGCGACAGCCCGGTTGACCGACGATATCACCGATTACGAGGACCTTGACTGCGTCGATTGTTCCTCTCTCTTCCTTCCCAAAATCAGTACACTTCAGCTAACGGGCATACTCAACGATTCGGGTCTCGCGGATGATCGTGACTTTGATTCTGCCGGGATACTTCATCTCCGATTCTATTTTCTTGGCTATGTTTTTCGCCAGACTCTTGGCTCCGTCATCGTCGACCTCGTCGTTGTTCACCATGATCCGAACTTCCCTCCCGGCCTGGATTGCGTACGCTTTATCCACGCCTTGGAATCCTTCAGCGATTCGTTCCAGGTTTTCCAAGCGCTTGAGGTAGTTGTCCAGGGTTTCCCGTCGAGCGCCCGGTCTGGAGGCCGATATCGCATCGGCTATCTGCACCACAACCGCTTCCAGGCTTGAAGGTTCAACGTCGTTGTGATGTGCGCCGATCGCATTCACCACCTTCGGGTCTTCACCGATTTTACGAGCCAGCTCCATTCCGATTTCCGCGTGGTTGCCGTCTCCGTCGGTTTCCACACCTTTACCGATGTCATGCAACAGGGCACCACGCTTGCAAATCTCCACGTCAGCCCCGATCTCCGCAGCCAGGGCACCTGCAACAAGTGCAACCTCCTTTGCATGGGCAAGAACGTTCTGCCCGTAGCTGGTGCGAAAGTGCAGTCTACCCAACGCCCGGACTCCTTCCGGTGTCATGTTGTGAATGCCCAATTCGAAGAGGACCTTCTCTCCCTCCTCGTAGATCGTCTGGCTGACCTCTTTTGTTACTTTCTGGACGATCTCCTCTATGCGAGCCGGGTGTATTCGGCCGTCGGAAATCAACCGTTCCAGGGACACCCTGGCGATCTCTTTGCGAATCGGATCAAAACAGGAAATCACTACGGCTTCAGGAGTATCGTCGATGATTATATCCACGCCCGTGAGGGTCTCCAAGGTTCGTATGTTCCTACCTTCCCTGCCAATGATTCTTCCCTTCATTTCGTCATTCGGCAGGCTGACCGTAGACACGGTTACCTCGGAACTCACATCGGTGGCGATCCGCTGAATTGTCGAAACTACAATATCTCGGGCTTTTCGCTCCGCCGTGATCTGGGCTTCTTGCTCGATCAGATTGATCTTGACCTGGGCTTCATGCTGGGCTTCATTTTCCAGGCTCTGGATAAGTAATTTCTTGGCTTCCGCCGCGGTCAAGCCGGAGATCCGCTCCAGCTCCTTCGTCCACTTTTCCTGTTCGCGATCGAGCTCCTTTTCTCTATCCTGTAATCCTCTCTCTCGGTTTGCTATCGATCGTTCTTGATTTTCTACGGTTTCAAGCCGCTTTTCTAGGTTTTCTTCCTTCTGCACGAGGCGCCTTTCCAGGCGCTGCAGTTCAACTCTTCTCTCTCTCGTTTCCCGCTCAAGCTGATTTCTTTCCCTGATTATCTTGTCTTTGGCTTCCAGTAAAGCTTCGCGTTTCTTCGCCTCAGCTTCTTTTTGTGCTTCCTGAATGACTCTGTCTGCTTTTTGCTCCGATGAAGACAGTTGAAATCTGGCATACAGCCACCGGATAACCCAACCTAGAATCAAACCGACGAGAGGAATAATTACGAACAACGCTATTCGCATAATATTCCTCCATCTCTGTTGTCAACCCATATCGCAATGCTTGCGATTTCTTTCGCATAATGTACCTTTATAGTCGGTGGTTTGTCAAGAATTTATCACTTCAGAACCCTCATGAGAGCCGTGGCGGCGCCTTTAGGGCTTAGTAGATATCCAGTCTGGTGATTATGTCCTCGATATCCAAATCCCACAGTACGGGAAGGCCAAGGAGGAGGAAGGATTCGTTACCATGAAACACGGCGGGAAAGATAAACGCCGCCTGCATGTACTTCAGGTCCTCCGGATGCAGTTTTTTTGCCAGGGCTTTGATTTTTTCGATGTTGTCTCCTATGTAGACCGTATGGCGCGGTTTGACAAACATTTCGATAAAAGGCTCTCCCGGAGTGAAAAAGACTTCGAAGCCCGGATCGTTGAGTCCGATTTTCAATACCAGGGCGTATTTCCCGTTATCCTTGCTGAAAATCGCGGCATTTACCGCTTTGAGCTTCCCCGAAAGCTCCACCAGGGAACGCAATCTGTCGGTCTCGGTTTTTCCTGCCCGAAAACCGTTCAGGTATTCGTCATAGTCCAATCCATCTTCGAAGAAGTGAATGCTCTTCGTTTTTCTCAAGGCCGCATAGTCTATTTCCGTGCTTCGCTCTCGAATCTGGCCGATTTCGGTCTCCAGATCCAGAATTGACTCATCTCCGAGCAACGCTCCTATACCGGATTCCAAACTGCCGGCTGCCTTGGCCGGCTCCGCCCGAGAGGCCTCGGCCAGGGCCATCAAGCCGCGGCGGCGGGGTTTGCCTTCCGCTCCCGAAACGATCTCGTCTTTGATGCGATAGACGCCATCCTCCATCACGACACTGGATCTCTGTTCCATGATGATGGCTTCGATGGCTTCCAGAGAGTAGGTTCGGATGATGTTCGCAGCCAGCAGATCCTCCAATTGCTGTTTCTCGTCGGATTGCTGGATCTTCTCGATCTCCTCCGGGCTCAGCTGCTTTGCTTGCTCCTGACCGGGCATGGTTTCCATGACCAGGTCTTCCCCTGCACTCAAGATAGATTCAATGGGAACAGCCTCGTCCTCGGCTACTTCGAGCTCTTCAACGTGTTCCTCGGGGCCGGGAGCCGCTTCCACCGCGATAGCTTCCGGCTGCTCGGCTGCGGTTTGTACGGGCGGCGGGGATACCTCTTGCTGTTCCGCCTCTGCGGTAGGAAGCTCCTCGAGCTGTTCCTGCGGCAGGGGAGGAAGGGGAACGATTTCCTTCACACCTTCCAGTTCTTCGACGATTTCCTGCTCTTCCCCCTCCAGGAAAACAGGTTCTTCCTTCTCCGCAGCAGCCTGAGCCTCTGCCAGCTCCTCGGCTTCCTCGACGGCTTCGGCTTCAACCTCTTCCAGCTCCTCCGCCTCCTCGGCCTCGGCTTCAGCTACCTCCTCAACTTCTGCCAGCTCCTCGGCTTCCTCGACGGCTTCGGCTTCAGCTACCTCCTCCAGCCCCTCGGCTTCCTCAGCGGCTTCAACCTCTTCCAGCTCCTCCGCCTCCTCGGCCTCGGCTTCAGCTACCTCCTCAACTTCTGCCAGCTCCTCGGCTTCTTCAGCGGCTTCAATCTCCTCCAGCTGCTCAGCTTCCTCCAGCTCCTCCGCCTCTTCCGTAGGAATTACCTCACCAGGCTCGACGACTTCATCGACGCCGATCTCCTCTACTACTATCCCGGTTTTTCTGGCCGGTGCCTTGGGAGGCGCTGAAACCGGCGCCTGGACAGTCAGCTGGGCACCCTCCAGTGCTCGCTGGAGAAGCTCCTCAATGTGACGAATGTCGGGCGCTTCCGGTTGCGGCCCACCGACTCGTGCTTCAATGATCGAAATGATCTCATCCCAGCTCCTGTCGATCATCCCGTCGAGTTCCGCCTCCTTCTGGGAGGGAATACGGCCGATCCCCCGCTTGATTCTCGATTTGAGCTCTCCTCGGTTATCCTCCAGTTTTTTCTGCCACTGCTTCCATTCGACTCGTTCCTTGCCCTCTATGAACTCCCGGAGGATGTCGAGCTGAAGGCGCTTGATACGCTGTGAAAGCACCAAAACGGGATCCTGGCGGAGGTTCAGAAGGAGATAAACGACCAGAAAAACGGTCATGAATATCGCCGCCAGGATCACGACCCGCATGACTGGTTGCAGCTCGAAGACCGAATAGGGAATCAGGAGGCTCAAGATACCGAAGCCATCGGTGCTTATGCTCAGTACATTGTAGTTCTCCCGCGGGCTATCGGGCTGCCTTTCGGCCTCGGAGAGTGCTTCGAGGGCAACAGGATTCGAATAGACTTTTCCCGGGGATTCGACCTGCTCCCATATCCGGATCAAATCGTCTTGAATGGAAACAAGGTCCGCGGGCCGGATGTTGAAGACGATCCCTCTCTGCCCCAGGAGAGTGAGCTCCCCGACGTCCAGCTCGGGATAACGCAGCAGATATTCGAGAAGATCCCTCTTGGACACGTAAAACAGGACCACTCCCCGATAGTTCCCCCCGTCAACGACCGGAAAGGAATATACGAAGCGCTGGTCGGCCCCATCGATGATCATCCGGGGCGCTTCACCGGCGGGGGTGATCAGCAGCCGGGCATCGAGGCTCTCCCCGGTTCTATCGTAATCCAGGTACTTCCTCCGCTGCCTGTCCTGGCTCTCTATATCCGAACTCGCGGTGCTGAAGTGGATCTTCTTGCCTTCGGAGCCGAGGAAACGGACAAGTTGAATATTGGGCAGGTCATCGAGCAACTTGCCGAAGTAGTTCTGCCGGTCGAAGATATCCTGTTGGGCTTGCTGATTGCTCTCCTGAAACGCGGCCAGTACAAAAGGCTTTTCCGCCACCGGCTGAAAGCGTGCGATACTGTCCCGGTGGTAGCGGGTGACTCGTTCGGAAAGCTTGACGAGTTGGGATTCCCTCTCTTCAACGATCCGGGGGTGAAAAAAGGTGGTTTCCACCACACTGAACAGGCGAGCAAAGGAGAATACGGCGAATCCGCCGCACAAGAGCAGCGAGATGAGGAGACTTAACGATATTTTCAATCTCTGCCGCATGAAACGAGGGTTATCTCCTACGGTTTATCTGTAAAGAGTCCTATTCCAGTATAACAGATCACAACCTTAGATCCCACATATCAGGAAGATTGCGATGAGTTCCAACAGCCCAAAAACTGCAAAAAAAGGCTGTCATTATAATATCGGCGCTCACCCTTCTACCAATAGGGTTGAAACAGGGAAAAACAGAACACCCCAGTTAACGATCAGAAGCGTTGCCAGGGCGAGCACACCGCTCACGGTGTTTCCCGCCGTCGGCAGGCCCGCGGGCTGGTCGCCGGGGCTGTTGAAGATGTTTTCGAACAGCTCATCTAGACTCTGTACCAAATTGTGCCGGGATACCCGTTCGCCTCCGGCCAGCAGCTTGCCCAGATAAGCAAAGGTTTCGGAAACGTATCGTCCCAACGCCCCCGGCAACCGCACCGAAGGGCGAACGCAGATACGGGACACGTAGAGCAGACTCGCCAAGGTCGTAGCCTTGGATATCCCCAGGTACAGAGCTCCCAGAGTGACCCGCAGCGGTCCGATCGTCAGAATCACCCGGCCGACGGGAGAGAACAGGTTCACGGCGATCGTGGTCACGATGAAGATACAGCTGCCGATTATTAGGCGCCGCCTGCCTGCAGAAACAGACAGCACGGCAAGACCGAGGAAAAGACCGGTCTGGACAGCCTTGACAGCGAGATTCTTCTGGAGGATAAGAGCCGGGGCCAGGAGCAAACCCGTGAGAAGCAAAAAAGAGGGAGATACCCGTCTATCGAACCAGGAATCCCCCTCTCTCAAGCTCTTAGCCCCACTGTCAGGTTTGTTGACTCTCCTGCTTTTCCGCAGGTTTTTTCTTCTTCTTTTTCACGGCCTCTTTACGCTCGACCAGTTCCAGAAACACCATCTCCGATGCATCGCCGTAGCGCTTACCCAGTTTGAGGATCCGGGTATACCCCCCGGGCCGTTCCGAAAAACGGGGGGCGATATCCGTAAACAGTTTGGCCAAGACAGCTTTGTCCTGGATCATCCTGGCCACGATCCGGCGGTTGTGAACGTTGTCATGGCGAGCTCTGGTGATCAGCCTCTCGGCAACGCGCCGGATCTCCCGAGCTTTCGGTTTGGTCGTCTTTATGCGCTCATACCGGAACAGCGCCGTTGCCATGCTTCTGTACAGCGCTTTTCTATGGCTGACATTTCGTCCGAGGCGATTATAACCAATCCTATGCTTCATCGGTCTGTTCCTCTAGCGTAATTTCCTCTTCCATGCTCAAGGCCAACGCTTTCTTCAACGCGCTGTAGTCTTTCATACCCAGAGAGAGGTTTCTGTCCCGAAGCTTCTCTTTGATCTCTTGGAGGGATTTCTTTCCGAAATTGCGAGTCTTGGCGATCTCATCTTCGGTTCTGCGGGTCAAATCGCCGATGGTCTTGATGTTCGCATTCCGAAGACAGTTGCTCGAGCGAACCGAGAGCTCGAGTTCTTCGACCGGGGTATCGAGAACTGCTCGGATTCGCGCCTCTTCCTCGTCGATTTCTCCTTCTTCTTCCGCCGCTTCTTCGTCAAAATTGATAAATATCGAAAGATGATCTTTGGCTATCTTCGCCGCCTCCGCTAGGGCATCCTCCGGGGCTATCGTGCCATCGGTCCAGATCTCCAGAACGAGTTTATCGTAGTCGGTGCGCTGTCCCACCCGCGTATTCTCGACCAGATACTTCACCTTCGTCACCGGGGAAAACACCGCATCGATGGGAATCGTACCGATGATCTCGACGTACTTCTCGCTCCTCTCCGAAGGTACGTACCCCCTGCCCAGATCGATCTGGATTTCCAGCTCCAAGTTGGCCTTCTGCATCAGGGTACAGATGAGCAGATCTTTATTGATCACCTCGAGCGTGTCGTCTACCTGAATATCCTTGGCCGTGATCTTCCCCGGGCCCTTGGCTTCGACTACAACTACTTTTTCCTCTTCTCCCCCGGACAGATTAATTTTAACGGCTTTCAGGTTATTGATAATATCCGGCGTGTCTTCCGCCACCTCCGGTATTGCTTCGTATTCGCTGGTAATCACCTTGGGAGTCCCATCATCACCGTAGCTGGTGATACGAATCGCGCTGATCGCATATCCCTGGATAGAGGACAACAGGATGCGACGAAGCGTGTTTCCCATCGTCACTCCGTAACCCCTCTCAAAAGGATAGGCTACAAACTTTCCGTAGTTCGCATCGCTCTCCGCATGTTCGAAGGTTATTCCCTTGGGTCTCTTGAATCCTTTTAAAAGATTCTTTCTTGCCATCCCTACTCCTTTTATGGTGGACCGATATCGAGATGTGGTTGCCCTTACTTGGAGTACAGCTCGACGATCAGCTGTTCTTGTACTTCCGCCAGATCGGGGAGGTCGGCGCGCCTGGGTATGGCATTAACCTTCCCCCAGACTTTGTCCGGATCCACCTCCAACCAGGGCACGACGCCCGAGCGGGAATACTCTTTCAAGCTATCTTTGATCGCGGTGAGCTTTTTACTCTTCTCCTGGACCTCGATCTCATCTCCCTCTC
>CAZPQC010000085.1:0-16777 GCA_964588525.1 uncultured Spirochaetaceae bacterium | reverse complement strand
TCCGCCCCACGGCGGCTTTGCCATCGGTCTGGAGCGGCTGACCCAGAAGATCCTGCGCCTGGGCAACGTCAAAGAAGCCTCCCTGTTTCCCCGGGACCGGCGGCGAATCCGGCCGTAACACGAGGGGTCTACAGATTGACTCTAACACTGATCAGCCGGTAATATGCCCTGACATGAGTACTCTACCCTTTGCCCGGATCGAAAAGAAGTGGCAGACCTATTGGGAGGAGAACAAGACCTTCCGGGTCGAAGAGGATACGAACATTCCGCCCGAGAAGCGGGTCTACGTCCTCGATATGTTTCCCTATCCCTCCTCGGACGGACTGCACGTCGGGCATCTCGAAGGCTACACGGCAACCGATATCTACTGCCGTTACCTGCGCATGAAGGGCTGCCACGTCCTGCACCCCATGGGCTTCGACAGCTTCGGGCTGCCGGCGGAAAATTACGCCATCAAACATGGAATCCACCCCAAGGTCTCCACGGATGCCAATATCGAGCATTTCCGCACGCAGATCAAAGCCCTGGGCTTTTCCTACGACTGGGATCGGGAGATTTCCACCCACGAACCGGAGTACTACAGGTGGACCCAGTGGATCTTCCTGAAGATCTGGGAGCAGGGCCTGGCCTACGAGGCGGAGGCCCCGATCAACTGGTGTACCTCCTGCCTGACCGGATTGGCCAATGAGGAGGTCAAGGACGGCCGCTGCGAGCGCTGCGGATCCCAGGTCGAGCGCCGGGATCTCAGGCAGTGGCTGCTGAAAATCACGGTTTATGCCGAACGGCTGCTCCAGGATCTGGACAAGATAGATTGGCCGGAAAGCCTCAAGCTGATGCAGCGCAACTGGATCGGCAAGAGCGTCGGCGCCAATGTACATTTCCCCCTGGTCGACGGGGAGGGTACGATCGAGGTGTTCACCACCCGACCGGATACCCTGTTCGGCGCCACCTATATGGTCCTGGCACCGGAGCATCCGCTGGTCGATGCGCTGACTACAGCCGATCAGCGACAGGCGGTGGACGAGTACATCCGGCAGGCCCGCCTGAAGAGCGATCTGGAGCGTACCGATCTGGCCAAGGAGAAAACCGGCGTGTTCGCCGGCGGATACGCGATCAATCCGGTGAACGATGAAAAGATACCCGTGTGGATATCCGATTACATCCTCATTTCCTACGGCACCGGGGCGATCATGGCGGTGCCCGCCCACGATCAAAGGGATTTCGAGTTTGCCGTGAAGTTCGACCTGCCCATCGTCCAGGTCGTGTCCCGGGATGGAAGCGAATACGAGCTGAAAGAAGCCGACGTTTCGGACGGGATCGCCATCAACTCCGGGCAGTTCGACGGACTGAACACGGCGGAGTTCAAGGAACAAATCGTCAGGTGGCTCGAGGAACGAAAACTCGGCACCAAGGCTGTCAACTACAAGCTTCGGGACTGGGTGTTTTCCCGCCAACGCTACTGGGGCGAGCCGATTCCCCTGATCCACTGCGGGCAGTGCGGGATCGTGCCGGTGCCTTACGAGCAGCTGCCGCTGCGTCTACCCGAGGTCAAGAGCTACACCCCCACAGGCACCGGAGAATCCCCGCTGGTTGCCATCGATGAGTGGGTGAACACAGAGTGTCCCCGCTGCGGCGGACCGGCCAAGAGGGAGACCAATACCATGCCCCAGTGGGCGGGATCCTGCTGGTACTACATGCGTTATCTGGATCCCCGCAATGACTCCGCATTCGCCTCCAAAGAAAAGCTGGAATACTGGATGCCCGTGGATCTATACGTGGGAGGGGCCGAGCACGCGGTGCTGCATCTGCTGTACGCGAGATTCTGGCATAAGGTCCTCTACGACATCGGGGCGGTCAATACGGATGAACCGTTCATGCGTCTGGTGAACCAGGGCATGATTCTCGGCGAGGGTGGGGTCAAGATGTCCAAAAGCCTGGGGAACGTGATCAATCCGGATGATGTCATTCACGGCTACGGTGCGGATGCCATGCGCATGTACGAGATGTTCATGGGACCGCTGGAGGTATCCAAGCCCTGGTCCACAAAGGGAATCGCCGGGATCAAACGATTCCTCGATCGTATCTGGCGTCTCTCCCAGCGGGAAATCAGCGATCAGGAACCGCCTCGAGATCTGCTCAAGGTGCTGCACCAGACGATCCGCAAAGTTTCCCGGGACACGGAGACGCTCCAGTTCAACACGGCGATCGCCCAGATGATGATCTTCCTCTCCGAGGCGGGCAAGCACAGCGAGCTGTACCGCACCGTATGGAAACCGTTCGTTCTGCTGATCGCTCCCTATGCTCCGCATCTGGCGGAAGAGCTCTGGGAAAAGCTGGACGAAGAGCCTTCGATCACCTACGAACAGTATCCGGATTGGGACGAGGAGCTGGCCAAAGAGAATACGGTTACCGTGGTATTCCAGATCAACGGCAGGATCCGGGCTCGGGAGGATTTGCCCGTCGGACTGTCCAAGGCTCAACTGGAGCGCAATGCCCTCGAGCACCCCCGGATCCGGGAGTTGTTGGCCGGCAAGAAACCCGACAAGGTAATTGCCGTTGTCGACAAGCTCGTCAATCTGGTCGTACGATCGGCCTGAAGCCGTCTGTCCGGGAGTTTTCCTCAAGCATTATGATCGATCCTCAAGCCTACCGCCGGCGCCGGCAGCGGCTCTTCGACTACTTGTCGGAAAACCGGATCGAGCTGGGAGTCATCGTCGATCTGGAGGGCTTGCGCAACCGGTCGCTGCGCTACCTGTGCGGACAGCCCGGCGATGCCCTGCTGTTTCTCTTTGCCGGCGGCGAGAGCCTGCTCGTGCCCTGGGATGTGCCCCTGGCCCGGTCGTTGGCCAGCGTTGATACCTCGATTCCCTACGAACGCTACGGTCGCTCACTGTTCACCTGCATCAAATCGATCGTGCAGGAACGACGGGTCAGACGGGCGGAACTGTCGGCAGCGCTACCCTATCCCCTGGTCCGGGCATTGGTCGAGTCGCTTCCCGGAGTCGCGGTTGAATGCCGGCAGGGCGGGATTGACGAGACCATTAACGTACTGCGAATGATAAAAGATATCGAAGAGCTGAAATTGCTTCGCCGGGCCTGCAGAATCACGGATGAGTTGATCAGCGGCGTACCCGGTTTGTTCGCCCACCGGCGGGAGGTCACCGAGCTCGAGCTGGCGCTGTTCCTCGAGGCCGAGGCGCGAAGGCGGGGAGCCGAGGGTATGGGTTTCGATACCGTGGCCGCCTCGGCCCGGCGGAGCTTTGCGATCCACTGCTTTCCGAACTTCACCTCCGAGCAGATTGCAGCCGAAGGATTGTCCATCCTGGATTTCGGAGTGCGCTACGCCGGCTACACCAGTGATGTTACCCTTACCCTGGTTCGAGCTCCTCTCAACTCGAAACAGCAAGCCATGGTCGAGGCCGTGCAGGAGGCCTACGATCTGGCCCTGACCCTCTGCAGGCCCGGCACCGACCCCGTTTTTGTAGGTGAGCAGGTTCAAAAGCATTTCGAGAGTCGGGGATTCCACATGCCCCATTCTCTGGGGCACGGGATCGGGCTGGATGCCCACGAGGCGCCCCTGTTTCGACGCACAGGCTCGGTGGGAGGTGAAGAGAAGCGACAGCCGCTGCAGCCCGGCATGGTCTTCACTATTGAACCGGGACTCTACGATCCTGATCAGGGGGGTGTGCGGCTGGAAAACGACCTGCTCTGCACCGAACAGGGCGCCGAGCTGCTTACCTCGGCGCGTATTCTAGAGGTATAAACAGCAACAGGCATACTATCGCCGGGTCATGAGGGTAGTGTCTTCCTCGACGTAGAGGAAGAAACAGGCACCCGCGGGGTTTTCGAAGAGGACGTGCGCTCCAAGAGACACGGCCTCGAGGAACAGAGAACCGTCGGTTTCCGCCGGCACCTGATTGCGGAAGGGGGATTCGAGAAACCACCTGCCCGCACCCGGCTCCAGCCGCAGATCCCGGCAGGGAGCCAGCCGGATATCTGTCAGGCGTAACTCCTCAGCTGCCAGGTGGGCACAGATCCGGTCCAGATCGAGTGCCCAAGGATCCCCCTGACAGCGCGCAGTCATTTCCCGGATCAGGCGCGGGACATTCACGGTCGAACAATCCACCCCCTGGTTCCAGAGCCGGTAGAGCACCTCCGCGGTCGCTCCCATCTGCCAACTCAGTGCGATGGAGTTGTCGGTGATATCGTAATCCAGGGGGTAAACCCCACCGGCGGGCGGGAGCCGGATGGATTCGCCGGAAAGGATTGGATAGGCCAGAACCGGAAGGTAGAGAACTTTGGGGAGTTCGACGACTACTCGGGTCGGGCTGTCGACGTATCGTTCTCCGAAACCGCCGCTCCACGGTGTGGGGTAGACGATGCGGAACTCGAGCCCGGGGAGGGCCGCCCGCCAGTGCTCCGGGGCTGGAGGCAGGAGGACCGCCAGGGACACGGTGGGGGAATAGAAACTGCATGCGCTGAGCAGCTGTGTGAGATAGACCAGCACCGCTGTCCGGAAGACCGATGAGAGGGAAACGGCTGTAAGCCGGCGGTGTGTCGAGGGATTCGGGCGAAGATCGTTCATTTCATAGGAATACGACGGCGGAGACTGCAGATTTGCTTCTGTCAGTCGTTCATAACACTTCGGAGTGAGGCATTTTTGCCTTGATAACTCAAAAAAGCTGCTCTATATTAGTGGCTACATGGAACCATTGAAACAGCTGGAGGCCACGGTCACGCCTCTACCGCGGGGCGGATACCTGGTGAACTCTCCCGAAGGATATATCCAATTCGGTTCTCCCCCGGAAACGATCAAGGATACTATGGCCCTGCCCAACTCGGTCCCCAGGATTTTCGTCCTGCCCCGGGCACTGTTCGACTGGCGAAAGGGGATCAACCTCGCCGATCTCGAGTTTCCCATCTACTACAACTTCTTTCTTCAACAGAAGAAGACCCGGGTGGTTTGTACCCGAGGTCAGGCCGCAAGATTCATGAAAGCCCTGCAGGAGGCTCTGTTCGGACCGAAGGAGCTGTACCTGGAAGGGGATGTCGTGGGCGTCAATGGGGAAAGCTACGTACCCGCTGTCCGCAGTGAGATGAACTATTTCCGCGGATCGATTCGTTTTCGGGACGTTCTCGAGCTCTCGCTGTTCGAAAAGGGCGATTTTTCCGTCGGAAAGGTTAGAATCTCGATCGACAGAAACGGCGATTACGAAGTTTTTTTCGGAAACAAAAAAACCGCTCACATACCCGGGGTCATCCCCTGCAAGCCGATGTACCAGATCGGACAGCGGCTGCCCGAACCCTACAAACCGCCTCTGTTCGGAGTGACCTGTCTGGGACCAAGCCACGGTTTCGATCCCACCGCCAACACCTCCGGGTACATCATCTGGCTGAATCATGCGGGAATCATGATCGACCCGCCCATCAACTCGACTGAGTGGCTGGAGTCCTCCAACGTGAATCCAAAGCTCATCGACAGCATCATCCTGACGCACTGTCATGCGGATCATGATGCCGGGACTCTCCAGAAGATACTGGAGGAGGGCAAGATCACCGTATACTCCACCAAAACGGTGATGCGCAGTTTTCTCAAAAAGTACTCCTCTCTGACTGGAGAGCCGGTTTCCTACCTGGTTCGGTTGTTCGAGTTCCGACCCGTATACATCGGAAAACCCGTGTTCATCCACGGCGGGCAGTTCAACTTCCACTACATGCTGCACTCCATCCCCACGATCGGTTTTACCTTGGAGTTTCAGGATCAGACCTTCGTCTATTCTTCGGACCATCAGGGCGATCCGGTTGTGCAGAAGCGGCTGCTCGACCAGGGAGTAATCGACGGAGAGCGCTACCGGCAGCTGCAGAACTTCCCCTGGTACAGCGACGTGATATATCACGAATCGGGGATCGCGCCCCTGCACACACCGATCGGCTACCTGAACTCTCTTCCGAAAAAAATACAGAAGAAGACAGTCGTCTACCATATCGCCAAGAAGGATTTCCCCAAGAACACGAGCCTTACTCTGGCTACTTTCGGAATCGAGAACACCCTCTACTTCAAGACCAAAGCTCCTACGTACGAAAAGACCTATATGATCTTGAACGCCCTGAAGCATCTCGATTTTTTCGAGAGTCTGAACGTGGAAAAAACCCAGGAATTTGTGACAATCGTCGAGGCCCGGAAGTTCAACAAGGGAGAACACGTCATACGCAAAGGTGAAGTCGGTAAGTATTTCTACATCATTCGCACAGGAAACGTCTCGATTCAGCAGGAAGGACTGATCGGTCGTAAGCTTCTCGGCACGTATGAGTATTTCGGTGAAGTAGCTCTTCTCAGCGAAGTTCCCCGCACCGCGGATGTGGTGGCCGAAACGGATGTTCTGCTTTATGCCATCGAGAAGGACAAGTTCTTGAGTTTTATCTATAGCACGGATTTCGAGAAGACGCTTCGTCGCCTGATCGCCAATCGGAGTATCGAAACCTGGAACATCATGGAGGGCAGTCCCTACCTGCAGCGTCTGACCACCTACCAAAAAACCTGGCTGGAATCGATCCTTGTACCCCGGGAGTTCGAAAAGCCTGGGGACCTGATCAAAGAGGGGAAATCCCTGGAGCAGTTTTTTATAATTCGGGAAGGGGAGGTGGAGGTCAGCAAGGATGGACGAATCGTGGCCGCTTTGGGCAGGGGTGACTGCATTGGTGCGCTTCACAGGATTCACGGAGATGAAATGGCGGAGTTCAGTGTCCGCCACAAAGGTCCGCTGACTGTGTTCGCCGTGGAGAGGAACGACCTGCTCGATTTCCTGGAAGGCAATCCCGGCATCGGCATGAAGCTGGCCTACGACTACCACCTGCAGGGTTAAATCTTCTAAGATCTCTCCAACTCGATCCGATGAGCCTCCCCGAGCAGCGAGGCATGAACGGGTTGGCAGGTGAAAACCACCAGCTGTAGCTTGCCCGCGAACTCCGCCAGGATTGCGGCCGCCAGCTGCTGCCGCTCCGGATCCAGATCCACCAGAGGATCGTCGAGGAGAAGGAATCCATCGCTACGCCCTAAGAAAAACTCCGCCATGGCCAAACGCAGAGCAAGGGCGAACAGATCCTTCGTGCCCGCCGAAAGCAGACTGTAGGGAAGAGCCTGTCCGTCCCCGCGAATCACCCCTGCGGGAAGAGCCTCATCGGTGGGGAGGTTTCCATACCTGTCGCTACTCAATGTGGCCAGATAGCGGGACACCAGCGTGATGAACGGTTCGTAGATCCCTTGATCCAGCTGTTCGAGAAGCTCTGAGGTGGCCTCTTGGATCCGAACCAGGACCTCGGCTTTCCTCAATTGGCTGTTGAATTGTTCGCGGACGTCCTCCATCCGCCCGACCGCCTCTTCACTCGATTCGTCTGGAAGTGAAGCTTCGGCGTTACGGCAGTCGCTCTCCAAGCGGATCCGTGTCTGTGTAAGGGACTGAACCTCTTCGGCCAGCTGGTTGTAGTCATCGAGCAGGGATTGAGTTTCCGTATAGCCTTCCGGAAGGGGGGCAAGGCCGTTTGTTTTTTCGGAAATTTCCCGTTGAATGCTCCCGAGTTCAGCGATTCGGGCGAACAGAGTTCCCTTATCTCCGTACTGTGCGTGAAGGCTTTCGAGGGATAGTCGAACCTCCTCCGCTTCGGACCGGAGCCTCTGAAGCTGGTTGCGCTTGCCTACGAGTTCTTCCAATACCTGACTCTGCTCCCGGGGAGGAGGCATGTCCGGCGCTTCGCCCCAGTTTGCCTCCAGAGCTTCGAAGCTGTCGTTGCCCAATTCCTGCTCATATACCGCTTTTGCCGTTCGAGCCTCGGTGCACCGGTCCTCGTAGCGCCTGCTCGCTTCCGCCGCTTCCTCTACGGAAGAGACTTTCAGCTGCTCTAGCAGTGCTGTGTGATGGGTTTGGGCCTGTTCATATTGCTCTGCGATTTTCTTGAACTCTCCCTGCCCGGAGTAGACTTCGAGAGTCCAGTTCGGATGACGCAGCTCGATTTTTCCGGCGGCCTCCACGGTCAGGCTCTTGCCCGCCGCAAGGTGTTGCTCTACAGCCTGTTGTACGTCTCTCTGGATCGACACATCCACCGCTTCCCGGGCGTGGAAGATCAGCGAAAGGTTTCCCGCCTGCAGAGCTGCTTGCAGCCGCTCGATCTCTGCCGCGCTCTCCCGAAGCCTGTCCAGCTGCTGGCGGGGCAGGGGCGGGAGGGAACTCAGCTCGGCTTCAGCTTGCTCCAGGCGTTTCCGCCTGGCTTGGATTCGCCGGAACCGTTCCATGAGATCCTTTCTCTCCAGATAAGTCCGGACCCGGTTTTTTTCCAGCTCCAGAGCCTGCACCGATTGCTCGAGCTCCGGGAGCTCCCGTTCCAGGGCGTCCCGGCGAAGCAGGTTTTTCGTCCAACTCTCGTAATGGGACTGCGCTTCCTTGAGGGAGAGCTCCGTTTCCTTGAGCCGGGCCTCCAGGACGCTCCGTTTCTCCGCGTCCTTCGCTCCGGGCTCTATGCTTTTGACCCGTTCCTGTTTCACGGCCAGCTCCCGAGCACAGATTTCCAACTGGTCGGTGATCGCTCCGTAGGAGGCTTCCTTGTCCTTGATCTCCTGAAAGCGCGATTCCGCATCTTCCAGGGCGTAATAAGCCTCTAAAACTGTTCCCCGTTCCCGGGTCCAGCGGGCCTCTCCGCCTCGTTTTCTCTCTGGCCGTTGCCGCTGCAGGTCCCAATGCTTCAGGTATTCCTGGTAACGGCGCTCCAGCGTCTCCTGGAATCGACCCACAGACACCCCGTCGGTCTCCAGCACACTGTGATGCAGCAGATCGGAGAGTCCGTACATGGTTTCCTTTTCCGTACGGAGCTCCTCAAGGGTGGTCGCCAGACCGGATTGCCGGGTCAGCAGGACCGTGCGCATCGTTCCCGGATGAACCGGCAGGAGTGTCAAAAGGCGGGCTTCGACAGCCGCCGTGTCGGTGAGCCGGGAACCGTCGGGTAGCAGAAGCTCCGCCCCGCTTTTGGCCCCCCAACTTTTTTCGAGCCGGTACGACTCATTGCCCACCCGAAACTCCAAGGCGCAGGAGACCGTGTCACCACCGCCCACCGGAAGGAGAGGCTGGATGAGCTCTTGGAAGCTGCGTTTGTTGAGGTTTACCGGAGTCAGCAGGAGGTGCTGCAGCGCCCGGAAAAGGGTGGATTTTCCCGCCTCATTGGGCCCGAGAATGACATTCAGTCCCGGTTTCAGCTCGATACCCATTGCGGTGAGCGCGCCGAAAGAGGTGACCTGTAGAGTCGACAGAATCACCGCTTCTGCTCCTTAAGCAGGGTGTAGGCTGTCTGGAGAGCCTCGAAATCTTTCTTTACAATCAGCTGTTTGAGTAGATTATAGGGAAAGGATCCTTCAGTGAACTCCGCCTCGACGTTTTGTTCGCTGATTCGCTCCAGAACCTCGTTGTCGTCGATTTGGGCGTAGAAGAAAGCTTTCTCCGCTTCTGCAAGCCGCCGGCGCAGTTCGAACAGCTGCTCCGCCTCCAGACGCCCGCAGAGCTTCAGCCGCAGCAGGATCTTGTCTCGTTCCCCGCTGTGGAGCTGTTTCACAAGGCGCTGAAGATCCGGGGCGCTTTCCAGGGTGTGCTCTTCCCGAACGAAACGGTAGGTTCCGCTGGACAAGGGCTCGAGGCGTATCTGTTTGTTTTCATCAGTTTCGATCATCCAGGCTGTTCCGCCGTGGCGGCAGTCGAAACCGTCGGGTTCGGGAGTTCCTGGTATCAAAACAGCCGGGGGTGCAGCCGGGGTGACCTTGATTTCCTCGATTTTGGAAGGATCCTGGCGGTGGGTGTGCCCGACGATCCAGAGATCTACGGGGGCCTCCTCGAGCTGCTTACGGGTCATCGGAAAGTAGACCCCTTGAGCGTCCGGGGAAATTCCCTCGATGCTCCCGTGGGCCACGCCGATGCGAAGCGGCCTTCCCCGAGCCTTCGTGCATTCGCCTTGAATGTCGGTATCCCTTAGCCAGGATATGGCACTGTTCTTGCTGTGTTTGCTGTCGCAGGGACCTGCCAGCAGAAGGATACTGAGGTCGTAGTGGTTGAGATCGTAGATTCGACGGTCCTGCAGCAGCAAGATGCGATCTCCGGCTGCTTCGCTGAAACGGGACCAGAGGGAGCTGGAGTTACCGCTGTAGAAGTCGTGATTTCCAGGCAGTACAGCCACCAGCCGGCCCTGAAAGCCGTTGAGCAGGTCGGCGGCGCGTTCTACGTCCTTGGCGGAGACACTCACCCTGTCGAATAGATCGCCGGCGATCAGAAACAGGTCGCAGCCCGACTGGTTTGCCCCGTCCACGAGGCGTTTCAGCGAGAGAAAGCGGGCTTCCGCCAGGTCTTCCTGGACGTTCGGGTATCCGGCGAACTTCATGCCCAGATGATAATCCGCGCTGGCCAAAATCTTCAGCATAGGGTCACCGTGCTTCTAACAGTACTAACGCTGGAATCTGATTTTCTGATTCTATCAACTGGCCCCGGGGGGGTACAAGGTTCATTGGGATTTGATCTTCGGAGATTTTTCAAAAACCGGGCAGTGTCGGCCGGTTGCCTGAAAGACCGCATGGCTGGGCAGTTTCCTGCTCTTAATTTTGAATACGGAGCAGGCCCGGGGAAAGCGTGGATCCCAGGACACGTGAAAATGACGGCACTGCAGGCAGTTGGGTGCCCGCGGGGGTGTTTCCATGGTTTCCCTTGATTCTGATAATCAGTGTACCACGTTTTAAGGATGGCGAGCCATGCGTCGGGAGTAGAGGATTTATTTATGTTCACTAAATCAATAATATTCATTATCTTTGGCTCACGGAAAACGGAGTGACAAGGTGAACACAGAGAGAAGCAGCAGCCCGGGAAATAGCAGCCCGGAAAGCAGCGGCGACACGGAGATAGCCACCCTCGGGGGTGGCTGTTTTTGGTGTATCGAGGCGGTCTATAATCGTATCGACGGGGTCCGGGCGGTGGTGTCCGGTTATGCCGGTGGAGGTAAAGCGGATCCGACCTATGAGGAGGTCTGCTCCGGAGATACGGGGCATGCTGAGGTCGTACAGATCCACTTCGATCCCAACGTGATCACTTACGAGGAAATTCTCGATCTGTTCTGGAAGGCCCATGACCCGACCACCCTCAACCGGCAGGGGGCGGACGTGGGGACCCAGTACCGCTCGATCATCCTCTATAACAGCGAAGCTCAAGCACGGGCGGCCGAGCGCTCCAAAGCCAAAGCAGCGGCAGCCTTCGATGAGCCGGTCGTGACCGAAATCGTGCCTCTATCCCGTTTCTACCCGGCGGAAAAGTATCATCAGGATTACTACCGGAACAACCCGCGTGCGGGCTATTGTTCCTTCGTGATCAGACCGAAGCTGCAGAAACTCGGTCTTGAGGGGTGAAGCTCCGTTCGTGAACCTGAAAGAAGGTCCAGGGGCCAACTCCCGGAGGGAACAGGCAAGACTCCCTGGGGTGCCGAGCCGAACATGCCCGCTCGAGAAATCCCGGGGAGTCTTTTTCTATGTGCAACGACCCGGCGATACCTGTTGGGATCGTCTGTTGCTCGGTAGAGAGCGAAAATCGGCAGTGTCTACCAGTTCTCTGCCAGCAGCTCGTAGTAGGCCTGAGGATGAGCGCAGGCGGGACAGGACTTGGGGGCTTCTTCCCCTTCGTAGAGGTATCCGCAGTTGATGCAGCGCCATACCACTTTCTTGTCCTTCTTGAAGACCTTTCCGCCTTCGACATTGGCGCGCAGGTCGTTGTAGCGCTTCTCGTGCTGCTTCTCGGCCACGGAAATGGCCTCGAAGACCGTGGCCACAGCGTCGAAGCCTTCTTCCCTAGCCACCTTGGCGAAGCCGGGATACATCGTACCCCACTCGTAGTTCTCTCCTTCAGCAGCCGCCTTGAGATTCTCTGCCGTGCTGGCGATCGTCCCGGCGGGAAAGGCTGCGCTTACTTCGGCTTCTCCGCCGTCGAGGAACTTGAAGAAACGTTTGGCGTGCTCTTTTTCCTGATTCGCCGTTTCCTCGAAGATCATCGAAATCTGAACGAGTCCTTCCTTGCGGGCCTGACCGGCGAAGTAAGTGTACCTGTTCCGGGCCTGGGACTCGCCGGCGAAGGCTGTAATCAGATTCTTCTCTGTTTGAGTGCCTTTGATTGATTTCATTCTGGCTCTCCTTGAAAAAGTTATTACTAGGGCGTGACACGCCCGTTGGATTTCGTTTCCCCACCTCTGTCGACGCAATCCGGGCAAAGGCCGAAGTACTCCGATCGTGCACCTTGAATCTTTCGTTCCTGAACCCATGGATGGCTCGGATCCAGGTGGGGCAGCTGGACTGCAAATGGGATATCCTCGATCTTTCCGCAAGCGTTGCAGCGAAAGTGGCAGTGCTGTTCCGCGATGGGATCGAAGCGCTTCTGCCCAGAGTTCGTATTGAGGCGACGAATCATTCCCTGAGATGCCATGAGTTCCAGGTTGCGATACACGGTTCCGAGACTGATGTGAGGAAGCCGCTCCTTTACCCGCAGGTATACCTCATCGGCGCCGGGATGATTCCTGCAAAGGCGGAGTTCCTCCAGAATCACGGTCCGCTGTTCTGTTTTTCTCAAAAAAGTTTGCCTGTCGTGATTATAGTAACGATTACTATTCTTAATTTCATCGCCTGGTTTGTCAAGCCCACTGCAGTCTTTTCGTGGAAAATGCTTGTCCTGATGCCGTGTTTTCAATATTTTTTCTTCAGAGTTATTGATGAGAAAAACGCTAATGTTTATTCTCGCCGGCTCGATCGTATTGGCCGCCTCAGCCTATGCCACCACCGTTACCGCTGAGGAGTTCCGCCAGATGGGGCTTCAGCCTCCCAAACAGAGAGTCGAGAGCATCGATTTCGAGCTTCAGGATCTGTCCGGCACAACCCGGCGGTTGAGTGACTTCAGGGGTAAGGTGGTATTCCTCAACTTCTGGGCTACCTGGTGCGGTCCCTGCCGCTTCGAAATGCCCTCCATGGAAAAGCTGTATCAACGCTTCAAAACCAGGGGCCTGGAGATCGCGGCCGTCAATCTTCAGGAAGACCGGGATTCGGTAAAGCATTTTGTGGAGGAGTACGAGTTGAGTTTTCCTGTCCTCCTGGACACCACGGGCCGCATCGGCGCCACCTATGGAGCCCGAAGTATCCCCACAACCTACATCGTGGATCGCGACGGTTTCGTCCTTGCAGGTACTATCGGAACCAGAGAGTGGGATACGGAGGACTACATTCGCCTTTTCGAAAAGCTTTTAGCCGAGTGAGCCTGCGGCGGGCCCTCCTGGGGAGGCCCCCCTGGGCGGGCCCCTGCCGACTGGGCGTCCCTGAGCGCCCCCCCCCTGGCCGGGCGCCCCGTTCTACAACTCGAGAATCTTCACACAGACTGGGGTCGGGGCGTGGGTGACCTGCCCGTCGAACGTCAGTCGGCCGCTCTGGCGATCGATCCTGAAGCAAACGATACAGTCGCTGTCCTGATTCGCCGCCAGGAGAAACGTTCCACTCGGATCGATCGTGAAATTTCGCGGCGTTTTCCCTCGGGTCGGCTCATGGCCGATCAGCGCCAGCTCACCGGTCGAGTCGTCTATTCGAAACATAGCGATGCTGTCGTGGCCACGGTTGGATGCGTAGAGAAAACGACCCGTCGGATCGACAAGGATATCCGCACAGGTGCTTTTTCCCCGAAAAGGTTGCGGAAGCGCGGACAGGGTCTGGATTTCCTCCACAGTTCCCTTTTGTTCGTCGTAACCCAAAGTCACGATTGTCGAATCCAGCTCATCGATCAAGTAGGCAAAGCTGTTGCCGGGGTGGAACACGAAGTGCCGCGGTCCTGCTCCGGGTTTGGTTTCGAAGCAGCACTGCCCGTGGGTTTCAAGTGTTCCCCCCTCGGAATCGAAGCGATAGATCATGAGCCTGTCCAGGCCCAGGTCAGGGACGTAGGCGAAGCGATTTGAGGCATCCAGGGTGACCGAATGGGCGTGGGGTCCGCTCTGGCGTATAGGATCGAGGCTCGAACCCCGATGCTGGATGACGTCGGAGGCTTCCTCCAACCCGCCGTCCCTGCGAATCGGCAGAACCGCAATGCTCCCGCTGGCGAAGTTGGCCACCAGGGCGAATTTGCCGGTTTTGTCCACGGTAACATGGCAGGGATCGGTGCCGTGGGTCGCCACCATGTTTACGAACTCCGGCCGGCCGTCCTGCGGATCCAAGGTGAAGGCGCTCAAGGTACCCGTTGCCTCTCCGTTGTAGCTCTTGAGCTCGTTCACGGCGTAGAGAAAGCGGCAACTGGGGTGAAAGGCCAGATAGGACGGATTCTTGATCTCCCCGGCCGTGTGGTGGGGGGTGAGTGATCCGGTTGCAGGATCCATCTTGTAGATGTGGATCCCCTCACCCTGCCCTTCGAAGATCTGCCCGGTACCGAAAAGGATCTTCTCCGTATAGGTTCCCACGTAAACCAGATGTTCCTTTTTTCCCATGCTTATGACTCCTCTTCAAGGTGTGTTGACGATCCCTTCCCGGGTAATACGGTTGAAGATCGGTGTCAGAATTCGATGCCCTTGCGGGCCTGCACCCCGGCGTTGTAGTAGTGCTTGATCTCCCGCATCTCGGTAACAAGGTCGGCCTGTTCGTAGAGCGCTTCCGGGATCTTCCGCCCGGTCAACACCAGCTCCACGCTGTCCGGCTTGCTGCGCAGCAGCTCCTCCACCTCCTCCAGGGAGATCAGCCGGTAGTGCATGGCGATGCCGATCTCGTCGAGGATCAGCAGGTCGCATTCTGCCCTTTTCAGAACATCCTGGATCTCTTGCCACCCTTCCCGGGCCAGGCGGACATCCTCCTCTGTGGGCTCGTCGCGGATGAAGCATTTGCGTCCGTATTGATGAAGGGTGATCTGGGGTGCGAAGCGCTTGAGGGCTTCCAGCTCGCCATAGAACATCCCTTTGACAAACTGGGCGATGAACACCTTGAGGCCCCGGCCTGCTGCCCTCAAGGACAAACCCAGGGCGGCTGTGGTTTTGCCCTTGCCGTCTCCGGTGTAGATCTGCACGAGTCCCTGTTCCATGACCCTTGCGATTGTAGTCTGCTGGCGTTGATGCGTCTATTCCCCGAGGTGCGGCTCAGCTGAGGGGTCTGCGCTGATGAAGCGAAGCGGGCCTCAGAGCTCCTCCGCTGCGAAGGTATCGCCCTGGCGGATGTCGCCGGTCTCCAGCCCCTTTCTGAACCAGCGGGCTCGCTGTTCGGACGTGCCATGGGTGAACGCATCGGGGACGACATACCCTTGAGTCTGGCGCATGATCCGGTCGTCCCCGACAGCGGCGGCGGCATTCATCCCCTCCTCGATGTCCTGCGAATCGAGGAAGTCCGTGTCCTGCCAGGCGTAGTGGGCCCAGACACCGGCCAGGAAATCAGCCTGAAGCTCCAGCCGGACGAGCACCTGGTTGAGCTCCCGCTCGCTCAGCCGGCCGCGCAGATCATTGATCTGGTCCGTGATGCCGAGCAGGTTTTGGACGTGGTGGCCGACCTCGTGGGCCATGACGTAGGCCAGGGCAAAATCTCCGGGGGCATTGAGCCGGCGCTGCATGTCCTCGAAGAAAGCGAGGTCGATGTACACATTCTCGTCCCCCGGACAGTAGAATGGTCCTGTGGCCGCGGCAGCGTAACCGCAGGCAGATTCCACCTGCCCCGTGAACAGGACGAGCCGCGGCTCCCGATATTCCAGCCCCATCTGCCGGAACAGCTCCCCCCAGACGTCCTCGATGTCGGCCAGGACAACGGCGACGAACTCGCCCATCTCCTCTTGATGCGCGCTGAGAGGCTCGCCGACTTCGGTTGAAGTGCTTGGCCCTCCGATCTGGAGGTTCTGCTGGATATCGGACGGGTCGCCGCCGAGAAGCAGATACAGGACCAGGACTATGACGCCACCCAGGCCGCCTCCAACAGCTATGCCGCCGGCGCGGACCCGGCGCCGGTCTACGACGTTATCGCTCTTCCGTCTTCCCTGCCATTTCATGCTTTTCCTCCCCTTGAAAAGCTCGATCTTATAAGATTCTCGTTGTATCGAGAATCCCCTGCCGGTTGCTCAAAAGACCTGCGCCGTGGAGATTCAGCCGCTTCACTGATTGGCCTTGGTTCCGGAAACCTCAATTATAATGTTATTTATTTATCATATCATAGGTTTTCAGCAAAAGATTGACAAATACCTCAGTACATTCTAGAATAACAGGCGATGAAGATCGACCAGACCAATATCGGCATCATCAGGCATCTGAGGGACGGCCGGAAGTCCTACAAGGAGATCGCCGACGACCTCTCTATCACGGAGAACACGGTGCGCTCCCGGGTTCAGCAAATGACCCAGGAGGGGGTGCTTTCCATCACGGGCCTGATCGATGCGGAGAAGGTTCCCGGACACCGCATGGTGCTGGTGGGGATCAAGTTGAACACGATGAATCTGGTCAAGAAGGGGGAGGAGTTCAGCCGCCTGAAAGGGGTCGTGTCGGTGGCCGTGGTCACCGGCCGCTACGACCTGATCCTCACGGTACTGCTGAGGGAGGATTTCGGGCTGTTGGAGTTCTATACCCAGGAGGTGGACAGGATCGAGGAGGTCAGCTCCGCCGAGACCTTCGTAGTCTACAAAGGGTACAATCTGGAGGTTCCCTATATCTTATAGAGCAAGATCTAGTAAATCAGGAGGAGAGCAATGGAAATCCCGAAAGATCTCAAATACGCCAAGACCCACGA
>CAZPQC010000084.1:1587-17368 GCA_964588525.1 uncultured Spirochaetaceae bacterium | reverse complement strand
GAACAGGGAGCTCAGCATGAACATGGTCAAGCCCCCGGCCATCGACGCCGACAGTTGCAGCTCCCCAACCCGGGAGAGAAACACCCTGTCCGCGAACATCATGATCGAGTCAGAGGCCTGGGACACCACCATGGGCAGGGCGATTTTGAGAAGTCTCTGAAGGGTGGTTCTGCGCGATTTCGACATATTGCGGAGACTACTATACAGATTATTCGAGGTGCCGGCTACAAACGTCCGGAGCGCAAGATGCCGATGAGGAACCAGACACCCAGTAAGCCCGCCACGCTAAAGCCGGCCAGCCCCAGGATCGGCAATCCGAAGAGTCGGGGGCCTGCCTCTATTCGCATGAAGAAGGAGGAGCTCACCAGAAGGCCCGCAATGACAACGGCAAAAGACAGGCGGTTCACCGACCGATCGATCTCCCGAACCCGGGGATCCAGGTCTTCCAGGTCCAGAGAAATCTTGAGTTTTCCCGTGCGGGCTTTCTTCAGCAGCTCGTGGGCATCGTACGGAAGAGAGCGCAGGAATCTGCTCGTGTCCTCGAACAGGTCGAAAATCTTGTCCGGATCGACCCATTCCTTGACCCGGTTTATCCGAATCTGCTCCACGAAGGGGCGGGCTACTTCGATGACATCAAAATCCGGGTCCAGTTGTTTGCCCAGGCTCTCTACGGTAACAACTACCTTGAGGGTCAGGGCCAGATCAACAGGCAGCGTGATATGGTAGCGGCGGATGACGGCGTTCAAGTCCTGAAAGATCTTGGCCACGGACAGTTGGGCTACGGGAATGTGATAATAGTAGTTCACGAGGCGGGATAGATCGTAGCTCAGCTCTCCCCGTCGGGCCGTTTCGTCCAGAAGCTCCAGCGTAAAGAACACCCGCATGAGTTTATCCGGATTCTTGTTCACGAACGCCAGAAGCATGTTGACCAGGGCCTGCTTCATCTCTTCGTTGAGCGTGCCGACCATCCCGAAATCGATGGGCACCAGCACGCCGTCGGCACGGACTATAAAGTTAGCCGGGTGGGGATCTGCGTTGTATACGGCGTACTCGAATACCTGCGCCAGCACGTACTTCGCTCCCATGGCGGCGATCCGTCGTGTATCGATCCCCTGCTCCGCCAACTTGTCGGAATCGGAGAGCCGAATCCCCTCGATATACTCCATTACCAGAACGGTGTTGGTGCTCAGCTCCCAGTTAACCCGGGGTACATGAATGCCCGGATCATGCCGGAAGTTCTCCCGGAACAGATCCATGGTTCGCCCCTCATAGTAGAAATCCAGTTCGAGGGTCAGAACCTTGGCAAAATGATCGACCAGTCGCATCGGCTTGTATATTCGCGCCCTGGGAAGGTAGCGCTCCATCAGGGAGGCCAGGTCGAAGAGAATCGCCAAATCCGCGCGGATCAGCTCCGCGATTCCGGGCCGCTGGATTTTCAGGACGACCTCCTCGCCCTCCAAGGTAACGGCCCGGTGGACCTGGGCGATCGACGCCGAAGCCAGAGGCTCGGTTTCGATGCTGCGGAGCCTGCCCCTCCACTGCTCCCCCAGTGCCTGTTCCAGAAGCGGCTCGAGTTTCTTGAAGGGCAGGGGAGAAGCTGCATATTGCAGTTTTTTCAGCTCCGTGGTGACGGACTCCGGCAGCAAATCGGCGCGCAGGCTGAGCATCTGACCCAATTTGATGAACGTCGGACCCAGCTCCTCGAGCAGCAGACGCAGGCGAGCTGCGAAGGGCAGGCGGCGTATACGCCGTCCCCTTCGAATCTCGCTCACCCTCGATGTCAGCACTCGACGTCGAGTCAATCCCAGCGCCTCGTTAAGCTCCGTGAAGCCATAAAAAATCAGGCGGGTGATGATCTGGCGATAGCGGCCGAGTTTGTGGAGTCTGTGTCGCGGGGTCAACAACATCGATCTGTCAATCAAACAGGTGGTTGGACGACAACGTCTTTTCTGCTTATCTCCCTTGCGGGAGCACCGGCATAGGTCTTTCCCGCTCTGAGAACCTGATCTTTGGTAACCAGACTTCGGATTCCCAGGGTTACGTTGTCTTCGAGGATCGCTCCCGGCATGATCGAGCAATCAGCGCCGATCAGGCAGTGGTTGCCGATCCTTACACTCTTGATTATGAACTTGTCCTCGATCATGTGGCCGTAGATCTTGGCATTTCCACCGATAAATGTGCCTTCGCCGATTTCGGTCACCGAGGGATCGAAGATGTGTTCCGTTCCGGACAATGTGCTCGTCCTTCCGAGTTTCAGGCCGGCAAGCCGATAGATGAATCGGCGCAGGATCAAGATTCTGAAGGGTGCAAACAATTTCAGGGGCCACTGAAAAATTGCGTTCAAAAGGGCGAATTTGAAGAAGGCATCATCCCGAATGCTCAGTTCATAGGAGCCCTCCTCGTTCCTGAGCCGGAATAATTTAATCATCAAGCCCGGAACCAGGGTTTCGGTGAATATGATCATTACGAACAGTGCAACCAGCACAAAAGCGAGCAGCACTATATGAAGGGGATTGTAGAAGTCCAACTCCCGGATCACGAAGACAAATACAAACAAGGGGGGCAACAGGCCTAGTGACAGCGCCGTATAGGGGACCAGTATGATGAGCATGGCGCGGTAGAGCGATCTGAAGGTCCAATCTACCTTCGGAAGTCCACCCCGATAACCTTTGTCTGCCACCTGCCTTCCCGCAAATTCAGTTTTAGAGTACTATGCTACCTTAGATGTGTCTCATAGGCAAGCACCGGAAAGGGCGCGCTTGATTTTGGCTTGATTGCACTGCGTCGTTTCTGAGAACGAAATCTCATACATCGAAGCCGATAAACAAATACAAGAATGAAGGAAACATCCGGATCAAGGTCACTGACTCTCCGTCTCTTCACCTTTTCTCAAAGGCATCCCCTTCTCATCATCGTAGTTACGGCCCTTATCACTGCTGTTCTCGGCTATTTCGCCACGCAGGTCCAGATCCGCTCGGAGATCGAAGACCTCATCCCCAAAGACGAAGAGATGACCCAGCTCATCCGGAAGTACAGGGGTGAAGGGACGGACACGAACTATCTGATGTTGGCCGTTGAAAGGGAGGATCCCTTTGACCCGGAGGCGCTGAAGGCATTCGCCGGAGCGATCGGAAGGATCGGCGAGATTCCCGGTATCGAAACCGTGATTCACCCGTTCAACATCGTCAGTTTCAGCAAACGAGGAAACAAACTCGAGATACTGCCGCCGGCGAAAGAGCCGCCGCAGAAGCAGGAGGATCTTGCGCGGTTTCGCGAGCGGCTGTCCAACGATCCCATCGCCCAGGGCTTGCTCATTTCCAATGACGGGAAGATTCTCAGTGCTCTGTTTGCAACGGACACTCTGGAGGACTGCCGGGCTGAAATGAGGGCCTTTCAGAGAATCGCCGCTTCCCTGGAGCAGTACTACAAGGTGTACTCCACGGGGGTGGCCTTGGCGACCTTCAAGGGGACCCAGTACGTTGCCAGAGATCTGCCCAGGCTGCTGGCTTTGACTGCAGCCTTCATTCTTCTTATTTACTACCTGGGTTTCAGATCTGTACGAGCCGTCGCTCTTCCCATGGTCGTGGTGGGTCTGGGTACCATTTGGACAGTGGGTTTTATGAGTCTTCTGGGATACGGCATAACCATGGTGAGCATAGCCACTCCGCCTCTGGTGCTCACCCTGGGCAGCTCCTACAGCATTCATATCCTGAACCAGTACTACCGTGAGGGGGCGCATAAAAACGGCAAGGGTCATTGGATCGTGCTGTCCGTTTCTCACATCCAGAGAACCATATTTCTCGCCTCCGCCACTACGGTGATTGGATTCGCCAGTCTGCTGGCGACCAGGACCTCTCAGATACGGGAGTTTGGCCTATCCACCAGCCTGGGCATTATTTCCTGCGCCCTTCTCTCCTTGTTCTTCCTGCCCACCGTGCTGTCTCTGTTGAAACCTCCCGCTCTGGGCCAAACCAGGCGCGTTTTGAGAGGCGGGTTGCACCGCATGATGCAGGGCTTGAGCCGTTTTACCTTGAGCCACCCGATCCCGATTCTCTCCGGAGTGGTGGCCATAGCAATCGTGTTCGGTCTGAGCGTCAACAGAATCGGTCATCAATACGACTATTTCGCCTATTTCCCGAAAAACGAGAAGCTCGTACAGGATACCAAGTACCTGGCGGAATCACTCGGCGGGCTTCAGCAGCTCAACTTCACGCTGGCTGCTCCGAACGGAGAGAAAAACTACTTTCTCTCTCGAGACGTACTGGAGAAGGTCGATCTGTTCGAACGGGAATTGCTGGATAATCCTTACGTCATGAACACCATCTCCTTCACCTCCTATCTCAAACACCTGAACCGGGTTATGACCGGGCAGTACTCGATTCCCGAAACCCGAGGATTGACACTCCTGCTGGCCCGCTACATCAGAGCCATCTCCACTATCCAGTCTGGGGACAACAGTTTCTTGAACGTGATAGCGAATGAGGATTTTTCTCAGCTCACGATCACCTTCAGGGTCTACAATCTGGAGAAGGCCCACTACCTGTTCGAAGATGAGCTGAAAGTTCTGGTGGAACAGATCTACCGGGATTCCGAACGATTGCTGCCCTCGGAGCTCAAAGGTGAATTGTGGGGAAACAGCCTCCGTTTCCTATCGGTATCGCGGATCGTGAATCGCGACCAGAGGGTCTCCCTGCTGATATCCTTCCTGCTTATTTTCGCCATGACATCGATCGCCTTCCGATCGCTGTTCTATGGGTTTTGCTCCCTGTTTCCCCTCATGACGGGGATTATCATCAATTTTATCGTGATGGCCCTGTTCAAGATTCCCCTGGATATGACCACCGTGATGATCTCGAACATCGCCGTAGGCGTCGGGGTGGATAACTCGATCCATCTTCTGCTGCAGTTCAGAAGACAGAAAAAAATCCATCCCGATGATATCCCCAAGGTTTTCGAGAATACCTTGACCATAACCGGCCGACCCATCCTCCTCACCTCCGCCTCGATCGTAGGGGGCCTGCTGATCCTTGTGTTCGCGAGTTTCGTGCCCATCGTGTACTTCGGTATTCTGGTCTCGCTGACCCTCTTCGCGACGGCGGTCGGTTCGCTGGTCGTTCTGCCGGTGATTCTCTCCCTGGCGATGACATGGTCCCGAAAGCGTGCTGCCGGGAAAAACAAGGAGGTCGATGCCAATGGATCAAAGCGATCGAGATAAGATCGAGAAAATCATCCAAGACCGCCGGTGGGCTCATGAAAAGCTCACCCGGGCGGGATCAGGTGTATATCAGGCTTTTTTGGAACTGGAGAAAGCCGCCTATTCCGAGAATGCCCTTTCAAAGATGCACAAAGAGCTGATCGCGGTGGGAATATCTCTGCTGCTCGACTGTGAATCCTGTCTGGAATGGCACATTCATCAGGCCATCGAGGCGGGGGCCGGCGAAGACCAGATCCTGGAAGCGATTGAGGTGGGAATCGAGATGGGGGGCGGTCCGGCGACTGTTTCCAGCCGTTTTGCCTTGAAAGTTCTGGAGTACTACTCAGAAGCGTAGCCTTTCGGGTCGTCTACTTAGCTGCGGGGAAGGCATGAAATTGAGACAAGAACAAGCGGAGGAGACGCTCGCAACGCAGAGCATCGGGAAATTGCTGGTTCGCCTGTCCGTTTCAGCCACGGTGGCCATGCTGGTAATGGCGCTGTACAACGTTGTCGGCTTCCTGATGCTCTCCCTGCTTCCGGGCCCGATATTCCGTATCTTCTCCAACGACCCGAATCTCATCCAAAAGCGGGCACACCGATGCTGCGGGTGGTCGTCCTGATCATACCCTTCGTCGGTATCCAGATGATCGACGCTTCCTACTTTCAAGCCGTGGGCAAGGCCAGGCCGGCTTTCTTCCTCGGTCTGTCCCGTCGGTTCATCTTCCTGCTGCCGATGATGATCGTGGCGCCCCTGGCCTTCGGCCTCTGGAGACTATTCGCCGCCTATCCGGTAGCGGATTTTCTCTCCACCCTGGTAACGGGATTGTGGCTGTGGAAGGATGTGCGCACCCTCGGCGTTCCGGCGTCTAGATGACCGCCGCCCGAGTCTGTTTGATCACCCGGATTCCCCACTCCCGGATGCCGCGGTAGAAGATCTCGATCTCTTTCCGATCGAACACCTCCGGAGGGAAGACCCCTGTATGTTTCACCTGATCCCGCAGCAGCATCAGGGCGAAGATCGAAGCGGGGACCGAGGTCAGCCAGGAAACGTCGTTGGAACCCTTTATCCGATCGCAGGCCGCCTTGCCCTCCGGGCTTTCGCTCCACAGCTTCAGCTGGAGCTTCTTCCCGCCCCTTGTTCCTTCCACGTCGCAGAGCAGCATCAGCCGGCTGTTTAGCTTTCCGCTGGCATACAGTTCCGCCTGTCTCTTCGGGGAGGCGGTCTCCGGGATCTTCTGAAACAGGAGGTCCCGCGGGCTCACCCGGCAGTCTCCGATCTTTACGGGATCTTCGTCCATCAGACCGAGCCCCTGGATCAGGAACTTCCAGGTATCGATATCCGGTTCGCCGATCTTGAAGTCGCAGTAGTTCACCGGCTTGCCGCAGAACAGGGGGATGGTGACCCCCTCCTCGTGGTCGTGGAAGTAGCAGCGGCCGCGCACGCCCAGGGGAGGCGGGAAGTCGTAGTCCTCCATGCCGCTGAAGGGGGCGACCTTCCTGGGCTTCCCGTTTTCCCAGATCGTGGCCGGCAAGTACATATCTTCCAGGTAGGTGCGCATGGACCAAAGGGCTACGGGCTGGTCGCACTCCACGATGCCGTAGTCCTTGATGCGGATCGAGTCCACCTGATCCAGCTCCAGCACCGCGTCCTTGGCCATGATGTTGGTCAGTCCGGGATCGCCGCCGCCACCGGTCAGACAGCGCAGGCCCGCCTTCTCCCACTCCCGGGCATAGGCCAGCTGCTCGATCGGCACTTCCGGTTCGGGATAGATCTCATTGGAGGCCATGTCCAGGTAGTCGATGCGGGCCTTGAAGGCGGCCTGCAGCACCTGGCGGACGAACATCGGGATGGTGGCGTTGATCACCAGATCGAACTTCTCCGCCTTCATGCGGGCGCTCATCTGTTCCACATCCGAAGCATCGATCTTCTCGGCTGTGATCTTGCCGCTGGGGTTGGTCTCGGCGATCTCCCCGGCTCGAGCCGGGGAGATATCGGTCAGTACGATCCTCGAGACCTCCTCAGCCTGAGAGAGCACGCCGCAGAGCACGGTAGCCTGAGCGCCGGCTCCGATGATGATTACTTTTTTCACGAGTTACTCCGTAGTCGTTTGTGCACGCCCAGGGCGCTTCTTCTCACGCCCGGTTCTCGGTGAAAAGGGGGGCTCTCCGTCGGCTCGGGAGAAAAGCCCCCGCAAGTACCAGGGTTACCGGCTGGTTCTCTCTTTGAACTCTTTGAGCCGTCGTCGTACCGTTCTGAAGTAGAAGTAGATAATGGCCAGGGGTCCGACGATCGAAATGGCTCCGGCGATGTAGCAGAAAATATCCCAGGTAGAGCTAGGTGCATCCATGGTTCTCTTCCTCCTCTTAAGCCGCTTCCACGGTCTTCTTGGCCGTGGCATTGATGATCAGGTAGATGATCAGGGCGATTGGGGTGATGATCAGGATGCCGTACTCCTGCCACAGCTCCACGTTCCCGAGCTTGATCACGTACACTTCCCACTCCTCGCTCCAGACGCCGAAGAAGTTGGTCCAGACGTACCAGATGATCGAGGCGATCAACCCGAAGCCGGCGGCCGCGGCTCCGGCGGCCTTCTTCTGCGGTTTCTTGCTGAAGGCTCCGAAATACACGGGAATCAGCGAGGTTGTCACGATCAGGGTGGCCTGGAAGACCCAAACTTCCATGATCCGTTCGAACAGAAGGGCCAGTGCGATCGAAATGATCGCGGAGACCAGCATGCCGATCTTGGTGACCCTTTCCACCTTGCGCTCCTCCGCATCGGGCTTGATGATATTCCTGTACAGGTCCACGCCGATGACCCCGCCGGCCACGAGGAAGTAGGAGTCCGCCGTGGACATGGCGCAGGCCATGACTCCGGCTACGAAGATCCCCAGGACACCGATGGGCAGATACTGAGCGACCACGGCAAACAGGGCCTGGTTCGGCTCGACCTCGGGGATGATGGCCAGGCCGATGGCCGCGGCTCCCAGGATGCCCAGAAAGCTCACGCACCAGTCAAAGCTCAGCCACATGGGCACGCCCATGGCGAAGCCCCGCTTGATCTCCTTGGGACTGGCCGCGGCGAACATTCTCTGGAAGAAGGCCGGCTCGCACAGCACGGCCAGGGCCGTTACCGAGTAGGCCGCCAGGGTCCAGGGCGACAGGTACCCGGCGCCGGGGCGGAAGAAGTAGATAGCATCCTCGGCGCTGCCGGTCCACTCGATCAGCCCTTCCCAGACCCCCGCGGTTCCCCCCACGGCTTTCCAGCCGATGATCATGGCCAGGCCGACCGTGACCATCATGGCCACGAACTGGATGAAGTCGGTCATGGTCACGGCCCAGAGCCCTCCGGTCCAGGTGTAGAGCACCACGATCACCGCGCCGATCAGGGTGCCGACGAAGAAGGGCAGGCCCGTGATCAGGTGCAGCACGAAGCCGATACCCATCATCTCCATGGTGTTGGTGGAGTACAGATAGGCGGCGATGGAGGTGAACACACCGGTAGTCTTGCCGAAATTGTTCAGGGCCACCTCCTGCATGGTCGAGCCGGTGGGGAATTTCTCCTTGAACTTCGGGGCCAGGAAGGCCATGACGATGTACAGGGCCGTGTAGGGCAGGGAGTAGGCGAAGAAGGCCGAGATCCCTTCGAAAAAGCCCACCTCCGAGGTGCCGAACAGGGTGTCCAGGCCGTAGAAAGTGGACACCAGGGTCCCTACCAGCAGCGGGGCGGTGAGCCCGCGCCCGGCCATGAAGTAGTCGTCGAAACCTTTGCGTTTCCGGGAGAAGTAGAAACCGATGTACAGCATGAAACCGACGTAGACGAGGATTACCAGGTAATCCAGCCAGTGTAGCTTTACAACCGCTTCCAAGGTTGTACCTCCTGAAGTTTTTGTTTTGAGCAGGATCCACGATCCTGTTTTTCGATGGGAACGTGATTTGTTTAATATTTTCCCCGGGTACGCCTCCTCGAAGCGAGATTTTCATCTTTATTTTTGAGCCACTTCCGGGGATTTGCAAGTTTTTTTTTATTTTTTTAGGTGCTCGGCGCCGGCCTGCGCGCCGGTCTGGCCTGCACGCCGAGTTAGAAGCCCTTGTTCAGTCCTGCACAGGCTTCACGGTGGTAAGGAGCCCTGTTTGGCAATCCCCGTTCGAGTCGGTACATATCTCACGTCGGTTTGCGGTTCGTCAATCGCAGGCTGTAAAGGTGAGGCGCTTCTTTGCTACAATAGCAATACATTCCTGTTGCGACGAAAGGCGAAAGCGCATGAACGGCACCTTCGGCAAGCTGCTGACGATCGATCTGGGGGCCGGGAAAACCCGGAGCGAAGAAATCCCCGACGGTGTGTTCGAACAGTACCTGGGTGGCAAGGGCCTGGGCGCCCATCTGCTCAAGCGGCTCAATCCCCCGGGAGTGGATCCCCTGTCCCCGGACAACCGTCTGATCCTGACCACCGGTCCGGCCTGCGGCTTTCCCGTCTGGGGAGCCAACCGCTACGCCGCCTTCACCAAGAGTCCCCTGACCGGGATCTTCGCCGAGTCCTACTCCGGAGGCAAGGCCTTCCAGCCTATTTCGCGGATCGGCTGCGACGCCCTGGTGCTGGAGGGGGCGCTAGAATCTTGGAGCTACCTGGAGATTAGTGCCGAGGGGGTGGCTTTTCACGGTGCGGACGGGCTGCTCGGCCGCGATGCCCTGGAGTGTGAACGCATCCTGCGGGAGCGCTACCCGGGACGGGATCACGCGGTTCTGACGATAGGACCTGCCGGGGAGAGGCTGGTGCGCTTCGCCTACGTGAACAACGACTACGGCCGCTGCCTGGGGCGGACCGGCATCGGGGCGGTGCTCGGTTCCAAGCGCATCAAGGCCCTGGTGTTTCGGGGCAGCCTGGACAAGGAATCTGCGGACCCGCAGCTGCTCGAAGCGTTTCGAAAAAAGTGGGGCAAGACCGGCCGGGAGCACCCGGTCACCGAGGCTTACAAAACCAAGGGCACCTCCATGGTGGTGGATCTGACCAATAAGGCCGAGACTTTTCCCAGCCGCTATTGGCAGGAGGGCCGGGTCGGGCACTGGCATCAGATCAACTCGGACGCCCTGCACCGTGAGTGCACGGTCAAGCCAACGGCCTGCACCTACTGCTTCATGGCCTGCACCCGCCAAAGCGAGGTAGCCGGCGGCCGGCACAAGGGCCTGAAGATCGACGGTCCGGAGTACGAGACGATCTACGCCTTTGGTGGATTGAACCTGGTTGAGGACATCCGGGAGATCGCCTATCTCAATGATGTCTGCGACCGGCTCGGCCTGGACACGATGAGCGCCGGGAACGTCACCGCCTTCGCCATCGAGGCGTATAAGCGGGGCAGGATCGACTTTCAGATCGACTACGGTCAGGTCGACAGGATCGCCGAGCTGCTGAAGCTGATTGCGGCCCGGGAAGGGATCGGCGGCCTTCTGGCCGAAGGGGTGCGGGAGGCGGCCCGCAGGCTCGACCTGGAGGATATCTCCATTCAGGTCAAGGGACTGGAGCCGGCCGGCTACGATCCGCGCTATCTGCAGGGTATGGCCCTGGCCTACGCCGTGGCCGACCGGGGCGCCTGCCACCTGCGCACCACCTTCTACAAACCGGAGCTGTCCGGCATGATCGATCCCCAGTCCAATGAGGGCAAGGCCGAGCTCTTCCTGGAGTACGAGGACCGGTTGGCCGTGTTCGACTGCCTGATCATCTGCCGCTTCTTCCGGGACTACTACTACTGGAAGGAGCTGGCCACGATCATCGAGGGCACTCTGGGTCTGCGCTTCAGCGAAGCAGAGTTAAAGACCGTGGCCGCCCGCATCGCACAAACCGTCCGGGATTACAACCGGCAGGAGGGTATGCGTACGGAGGACGACACTCTTCCGGAGCTCTTCTTCACCCATCCGGTGGGAAGCCCCGGGTACAAGCTGGACCACGGGCAGTTCGCCGAGCTGCTCGCCGACTACCACAGGCTGCGGGGTGTCGAAGGGTAGTACCGCCGGTGGGCAATCCCGGCGATGGCTAGCCCGTGCCTAGGCCGAACCCGCTATTTGAAAACCGCGAGAATTATGCCCAGGACCGCTCCGATCTGTCCGACCCAGAAGAGGAACATCCACTTGATTGTGTCGGACCTGGACTTTTCGACACGACCGCGCAGGTCCGCGATATCGGCTTTGAGCTCATCCCGCACGCTGAGATCGCTCCGGACCATTTCCTCCCGCAGGCCGGCGATATCCGCTCTCAAGCCTTTTTCTGAGTCGGCAAGATCGACGCGCACGCCGGCGATCTCCTCGGTCAGGTGTTTTTCGAAGCGCTTCTCCGCATCGGCAAGATCGACGCGCACGCCGGCAATTTCTCGGCTGAGGGATTGCTCGAACCGCTGTTCAGCAAAATCAATCACTGAAGATCTAAGTTCTTTTTCGTTTTCGTTCAACACCTGCACCAGTGCTTCGGTTCCCTCGTCACCGAGCTTCTCCCGCAATGGTTTTGGTATGGATATAATGGCCATTGGCCACTCCTCATTATATCTATACGGTGCTAAAGTATATTCCGATTCTTTTTGCAGGTCAATTTCTGGAAAAACTCGTTGAAACCGAGCCTGATATGTCCTGGGAACAGATTCTCTCAGAGGACGATTTCCGGTTGTATAGGGAAAATATTTCCCTCCTGGAAGAACAGGTGATCGAGCGTTTCGCCCATGCGCATGATGCTCCCGACGTCCTCCGTGGGATCCGCAGTGTCCCCCGGCATCTCTTCGTTCATGGGGAGTACCGCTACCTCGCCTATTCCGACAATGCTTTTCCCACCTGCTGCGGCTTGACGACTTCCGCGCCGTCGGTGATCGCGGAGATGATCTTTCACTCGGGCATCCGCCGGGGCGGCCGGCTCCTGGAGATCGGTACGGGGACGGGATATGAAGCGGCAGTTCTCGCGGAAATGGGGGTGCATGTATTCACGATAGAGATCGACAAGGCTGTCGGCAATGCGGCCAACCGGATCCTTTCGAGTCTAGGATACAAGGTGGACAACACGATCCGGAACGCCGCACGGAGGGAAGAGGCGAGACGGTCGTACTTTCGTATGAGGCGACTGTTCGCCCATCGCGGAAGGGTCGAGCTGTATATTGGAAACGGTGCCGGTGGACTTCCCGATCACGCCCCCTATGATGCGATCATTGTGGCCGCGGCTGTCCGGCGACTGGAAGACATTGGTGGGCTGAGGAGACAGCAGCGCAGCGGTGGCCGCCTTCTCTATCTGCATGGGGACAGGAACTCCCAACTTCTCTACATTGTGGAGCGGCATGACGATCGCTTTAGAACCGCCGCACTCGAGGGGGTTTCGTTCAGCTTCCTGCCGCTGATCGGCTGAAATCTTTCACGAAATCTTCCAGATAGATCTTTTTCACAAACCGCTGATCGTGGATCAGGTTTTCCCGCTTGACAGCGCCCGTAAGGATGATAGAATTAGTAAGGCATCAAACGCTTGATGAAGATACAACTGTCCAGGCAGGCGCTGCTTTCTGAGCTGCGCGAGCAAGTGAAGGATCTGAGCGAGCAGAACCTCCTGGCCTGCTACCAGTGCGGCAAGTGTTCTGCCGGCTGTCCCAGCATAGAGGCCATGGATGTGATGCCCAGTCAGATCATCCGTTGGGTCCAGCTGGGGCAGATCGAAAAAGCCCTGAAAAGCAAGACCATCTGGCTCTGCGCCGCCTGCCAAACCTGCAAGGTACGCTGCCCCCGGGGAGTGGACCTGGCCCGCATCATGGAAGCCCTGCGGCAGCTGGTCCTGCGGGAAAACGTCAACTACGTCCATCCCAACACGATATCCAAAGAAGACCTGGAGGAGCTGCCCCAGATCGCGCTGGTCGCCAACTTCAGGAAGTTCACCCCTTGAGCGTCCTTGAGCTCTCATACATGCCCGGTTGTACCCTAAAGACCAAGGCCAAGAACTTCGAAACTACAACCCTCAAGCTGCTCGAGCTGCTGGACGTAAAGGCGGAGGAGCTTCCTGACTGGTACTGCTGCGGCACCACCTATTCCCTGGCCTCGGACAACGTGATGAATCACCTGGGCCCGATCCGCACCCTGGTGAAGGCCAAGGAGTCGGGGCGGGGGGAGCTGCTGGTGCTCTGCTCGATGTGCTACAACACTCTGCGCCGGGCGCAGGAGCTGGTGCGCGGCGATGAAGAGAAGCGCAACAAGATCAACGAGTTCATGTACGACGAGGAGACCGATTTTGCCGGAGACGAGGTGCGGGTCGTGCATCTGCTCACCCTGCTCAAGGAGAGCATCGGCTTCGAAGCCCTGAAGCAAAAGCTGGTCAGGGATCCGGGGGATCTCAAGGTGGCCGCCTACTACGGCTGCATGCTGCTGCGGCCCCGGGAGATCGCGGTGGATCCGGTTGCCGAGCATCCCTCGATCCTGGAGGATCTGTTCGCAGCCTGCGGCGTGGAGAGCGTGTACTTCCCCTTCAGGACCGAGTGCTGCGGCTCCTACCAGACAGTGAACGAGAAGCAGTTGGTGATCTCCCGCACCGAGGCGATCACCGAGTCCGCTGTGAAAAACGGAGCTGACCTGATCGTGACCAGCTGTCCACTCTGCTACTACAATCTGGACGCCTATCAGCCCAAAGTGGCCAAGGCCACCCCGGGGTTCCGGACGATTCCGGTGATGTACATCAGCCAGATCCTGGCTCTGCTGGCCGGCCTGGAGGAAATCCAGGATTTCAGCCTGCACGTCGTGGATCCCCGACCTGTGCTCCGGGCCAAGGGCCTGATCGGCGCGGATGCGGCTCCGTTGGCCGCAGGAGCAGGCGCATGAACCGCATCGGGGTTTTTGTCTGCCACTGCGGCATCAACATCGCCGGGGTCGTGGATATCGAGGCGATCAAGAAGGCGGTGGCTTCCTATCCCGGAGTGGCCTTCGCCAAAGATTACCAGTACATGTGCTCGGAGCCGGGGCAGGATCTGTTCCGGACGGCCTGCACCTCCGGGGAGGTGGACGGAATCGTGGTGGCCTCCTGCTCGCCCAGGCTGCACGAGACCACCTTCCGCCGCACCGCCGCGGATGCGGGCTTCAATCCCTACCGTGTGGAGATCGCCAATATCAGGGAGCAGTGCACCTGGGTCAATGCCGTGGACCCCCAGGCGGCTACGGCAAAGGCCATCGACATCATCCAGAGCCTGGTGGAAAGGACCCGCAGGGACGAGTCCCTGGTGGAGTCCACAATTCCGGTAACCAAGCAAGCCCTGGTGATCGGCGCAGGGATCGCCGGCATGATGACCGCCCTGAACATCACCGGCAGCGGCTACAAGGTGTACCTGCTGGACCGGGAGCCCTCGATCGGCGGCAGGATGGCCCAGCTGTCAGAGACCTTTCCCACCCTGGACTGCGCCCAGTGTATCTTCACGCCCCGGATGGTGGAGGTGGGGCAGAACCGGGACATCAGCTTGCGCACCTACTGCGAGGTGGAGGAGATCTCCGGCTACGTGGGCAACTTCACCGTCAAGATCCGCCACAAGGCGGCCTACGTGGATTGGGACAAGTGCACGGGCTGCGGCATGTGCACGGAAAAATGCCCCACCAAGGTGAAGTCCGAGTTCAACATGCTCCTGGACGATCGCAAGGCCATCTACACCCCCTTTCCCCAGGCGGTTCCCAACAAGGTGATCATCGACCCGGAGAACTGCCTGTACTTCCGAAAAGGTCGCTGCCGGATTTGTGAAAAGACTTGCTCCCTCGGCGCTGTGGATTTCGAGCAAAAAGACTGGTTCGAGGATCTCAAGGTCGGGGCCATCGTGGTCGCCACCGGCTTCGACCTGTACGACAAGGAAAATATAGAAGAGTACCGTCTGGGCTACAGCGAGGATGTGATCGACGGCATCACCTTCGAGCGGCTGCTCTCCGCCTCCGGCCCCACCCAGGGCCGGCTCATCCGTCCCTCCGACGGAAGGGTGCCGGAGGATATCGTGTTCATCGCCTGCGTGGGCTCCAGGGATCCGGAGAATCACTTCCCCTACTGCTCCCGGGTCTGCTGCATGTACACGGCCAAGCATGCCGTTCTCTACAAGCACCGGGTGCCTCAGGGGCAGGCCTACGTGTTCTACATGGATATCCGTTCGGCCGGGAAGAACTACGAAGAGTTCGTGCAGCGGGCGGTGGAGGAGGACGAAATCATGTACATCCGCGGGCGGGTGTCGCGGATGTACCGGGATGACGGCAAGATCGTGGTGGTTGGAGCGGACACCCTATCCGGTTCCACCGTGGAGGTGCGGGCGGACATGGTGGTGCTGGCCATGGCCATGCGTCCCTCCAGGGGTCTGGAGGAGCTGGTGAAGAAGCTCAAGATCCAAACCGATGCCAACGGCTTTCTGGCCGAGGCTCACCCCAAGCTGCGCCCGGTCGAAACCCTGAGCCAGGGGATCTTCATCACCGGCTGCGCCCAGTCGCCCAAGGACATCCAGGACACGGTGGCCCAGTCCGGAGCGGCCGCAGCCAAGGTGGTGGAGCTTCTGTCCAAGGAGGAGCTGACTCGCGAGCCGATCGTGGCCTTTGCCGATGAGGAGATCTGCTCCGGCTGCGG
>CAZPQC010000084.1:0-1487 GCA_964588525.1 uncultured Spirochaetaceae bacterium | reverse complement strand
CTGGGGGAGATGGGCTTCAAAGTCCACCTGATCGACAACAAGCCCGCGATCGGCGGGATCATGGCCCAGCTGGACAAGACCTTTCCCACCAATGACTGCGCCATGTGTATCATGTCTCCGAAGCTGGTGGACACCGGCCGGCATCCCAACATCGAGCTTCTCACCAACGCCGAGCTTTCCGAAATCAGCGGCCGGGCCGGAGCCTTCCATCTTTCCCTGAAGAAGAAGCCCCGCTTCGTGGACGAGCTGCAGTGCAACGGCTGCGGCGACTGCGCCGATGTTTGTCCCGTGAGCGTGCTCAGCGAGTATGATGAGGGCTTGTGCGAACGCAAAGCGATCTACCGTCGCTATCCTCAGGCCATCCCGAACTTCTTCGCCATAGAGAAGGCGGGCACTCCCCCCTGCCGGGACGCCTGTCCGGCCCACGTGAACGTCCAGGGCTATATCGCCCTGATCTCGGTCGGGGAGTACCGCAAGGCCTACGACCTGATCCGGGAGCGGCATCCCCTGCCCTCGGTGTGCGGGCGCATCTGCCACCACCCCTGCGAGAGCGCCTGCAACCGGGCCGAGGTGGACGAGCCGGTGGCCATCAACTACCTGAAACGGTATGCGGCGGACCGCACCCTGCGTGAAGTTGCCGATCGGGTTCTCGACGCACCAACCGACGGCGGGGAACCAGCCGATAGTGGGGTGAAGGAGGAGGAGCCCGCCGCTGCGCCTGAGATCAAGAAGAGAAAGCGGGTGGCCGTGGTGGGAGCCGGACCGGCCGGGCTGACCGCGGCCCGGGACTTGGCTGCCGCCGGCTATCGGGTGACGATCTTTGAACGGGAGGCGAAGCCCGGGGGCGCCCTATACAGCGCCGTTCCCGGCTACCGCCTGGATAAGGAGGTGCTGTTCAAAGAGGTGGAGCTGATCCTGGATCATCCCAATATCGAGGTCCGCTATGGCCAGAACATCGGGGAAAAGAAGAAGCTCGAGCAGCTCAAGAAGGAGGGCTTCGCCGCCGTGTTCGTGGCCACCGGCGCACCTTTGTCCAAAGTGCTGGAAATCCCCGGGACCGAAGCGGAGGGAGTGCTCAAAGGAGTCGAGTTTCTCCACATGGTCAATACCACTGGCTACGGCCGGGAGCAGGTGTCCGCGGAGCGTGGCGTCATCGCCAGCTCAGACGCGGCGGAGCCGATCCGCTTCGAGGGGGTGGTGACCGTGATAGGCGGAGGCAATGTGGCCACGGACGTGGCCCGCACCGCCCGACGTCTGGGTGCCAGGAAGGTGCGGATCGTATGCCTGGAATCGCGGCGGGAGATGCCCGCCTACCCCTGGGAAATCGAGGAGTCCCTGGAGGAGGGGATCGAGATCCTGAACGGCTGGTCCCCCCGGGAGGTGAAGAGCCGGGAGGGACGGGTGTCGGCCTTGAGCTGCGCCCGCTGCACCAGCGTGTTCGATCTGGAGGGCCGCTTTGCTCCAGCCGTCGATCCCGAGGTCACGGA
>CAZPQC010000083.1:0-17629 GCA_964588525.1 uncultured Spirochaetaceae bacterium | reverse complement strand
CGAAGGCCAGGCAGGCGGAGATCGATGCGCTGTCGTTGTGGGTGATCATGGCGCACAGCGCCGTGTCGACCCACAGCTCCGCTGAGGGGCGGAGCAGGTGAGGGATCAGGATCGGGGCGATACGCATCAGCGCCCCGTTTCCGGCAGAGGGCTGACCGGCTCGATACCACTCGATTCCCCTTTGGAAAGCCGTGACGAAACCCCCTACAGCAGAACCCATCCCGAAGATGTGATCCCTGCAGAAGCGGCGGGCCACGTGCTCCGGAACAAGGCCGCCGTCTTCGATAAGTTGCTCCAGGGTCCAGAAGGCCAGCTGCGTGTCGTCGGAGGGATAGCCCCGGGCACTCTCCGCGGGTCCGGGCTGTACATACCGGAAGGGAAGGTAGTCCCGAATTTCTCCGAAGTATTGATGACGAAGGTGCGGAATTGTTCCCTCGGTGGTGATGCCCAGGGCGTCGCCGACGGCCAAACCCAGCATCATTCCTTCGATGCGGTCGAAATCGAAGCTCCGGGGGAGAGGGTCGGGGGCCAGATCGAACAGCCCGCTTCGGCGGATGTCGATCCTGTTGGTTTGAAAAAGCTCCTCGAGTATTTCCCGGTTCGTCATTTTGTCACCGCTCGATAAGATCCCTATTATAACAACACTCCTCGGGTTGCACAGTCCGTAGAGGATCGGCGCATTCGATGTAACGAGCCGGTAGTCGGTCTGAAGCGGTACATAGTCTAATCATTCGTTTAAATATCTTGACTTACTAAGTAGGAATTCATACAATATAAGTATGAAAGCTATCGTATCAGAGAAAGGCCAGATTACCATTCCCAAGGCGGTTAGAGACAAACTGGGCATCGTTGCCGGTACCGTACTGGAGGTCGACAGTGTCGAGGGGAAGCTGGTCGCGGAAAAGAGAGAACCGGTAGACGCAATCCTGAAATGGAGGGGAAAGGGCAAAATCCCCGGAGGCAAGACCGTTGATGAGTATTTGCAGGCGATTCGTGGATGATTTCCGCGCTCGATACCTCGGTTATTTTGGATGTGCTTGCCGGTAACAACCCCTGCTGTGATTCATCGATGCAGGCGATCAGGAATGCCCGAAGCACAGGAAAACTGATCGTCTGTGAGTGTGTGGTTGCTGAAGTATTCCCGGCGCTGCAGGATGAACAACAGGTTACCGAGTTCATGTTGGACTGGCAGATTCATTTCGTTCCCCTGTCCCTGGAAAGCGCGATGCTTGCAGGAAAGAACTTCCGTTCTTATCTGGAACGCGGTGGAACACAGAAACGGGTGCTTGCCGATTTTCTAATCGGAGCTCATGCCAAGATTCACGCAGATCGTCTGGTCGCTCGAGATCGGGGCTATCTGAGAGACTACTTCAAAGATCTGGAGCTGGTTGATCCTTCCGCAGGTTAGTACTGCTGTCCGCAGGAACGCATTCCACTGGATCGCCCAGCCCGTTTCCTCCTCGTGCGGGCAGCCCGTCACAGCGTCGCCGGTACGAAAACGTTATTCGGCAATTACGAACTACGAAATCGTACCTGCCTGTAAGCGAATGACCGGCGCTCGCCGATACTCTTTTTCTCGACCCCTGACACGCTTCTTCCATACCGGGTAAGCAATTATCTATTCTGCTGGTAATTGGCCCGCCTCTGGCACAAAACTTGCTATTACCTCGCAAAAGGAAACATTTAATCCAAGTGGAGTATCCTAACATGCAACCCACAAAACGAAGAGCCTCCATCGCCTGCGCGGCCTGCCTCTGCCTGGCCGGGTTTGTCCTGGCCTCCTGCGCGGGCCTCGCCCCGACGGAGGTCAAACAGCAGGGCGATCGCTACTACGGAATGGGCTCCGGCGCCACCAGGGACGAAGCCGAGGCGGCCGCCAAGCGGGACCTGATCTCCAACGCGCTCACAGAGACCGCCAGGAGCCGCGGAAGCGGCAAAGGACGCATCCAGGTCGACGCCCAGGCGGCTGCGGCCTTCGAGCTTCCTAAGCTGCGGCGGGTCGCCAGGGACGAAGCCGGCGTCCGGGAAACCGTGATGCTCAGCATCAAGGCCGCCGACTGGGACGAGTACGAGCGGGCGCGGGAGGCCGCGATCCGGGCCGAGTTGGAGGAGCGGTTCTCTGCGCTGAAGCAGGGATCCTCGCAGCTTCTGGCTGACCGCATGCGGGAGGCCGGCCGCCTGTTGGATCGGCTGGCCGGCGAAGGACTGACCGACCTGTTGACCGAAGAAGATCAAGGCAGCCTGCTCATGTCGACGGCCATCGAGGCGTTCTGCCGGCAGCTCTGCGCAGGCCTTTCCATCACCGCCAGCCCGGAAGGCGGCTTCATCGGGCTGGAGACCCGGTTCGAGGCGAGCGTCCGCGGCGCATACGGCGCGCCGACCGGCTCCCTGCCGCTGCGCGTGGAGTGGCTCCCCAAGGTCGCAGAGAGCGTGGAGGGCGCGGAGCCCGCCTCCTTTCAGGCCACCACCGAAGCGGACGGGAGGCTTTCCCTCGCCTACCCGAAAGGCGAGTCGTTCCGCAACACGGTCGTACGGCTGAGAGTGTCCACCGACTTCGCCCGCTGGGGCGCCTCCGCGGCCCTGGCGGACATCGATGCCGCTTCCGCCTTGGAGGTGAGCTTCCGGCACTTCGATGACGTGGACGCCTTCTTCAGCGGCGAGGTCCTGGTGCCGGGGGGCCCGTTCACCGCGGGCGCGGTCGCCCAGGACGGGCGGGCGGCGCGGAAGGAAGCCCCCCGTGAAGCCGAGACCCCGGAGTTCTATATAGACCTGCACCCGGTCACCAATGCCCTGTACGGGATGTACCTGGAGGACACGCAGGCGGAAACCTTCCCGGAGTACTGGGACAATCCCCGGTTCAACCAGCCCGATCAGCCCGTAATCGGCGTTTCGTACGCGGAAGCCGAGCGCTTTGCCTCCTGGCTTTCCGGGAAGCTGGGCATGGTCAAGCGCCTGCCGAGCGAAGACGAGTGGGAGAAGGCCGCCCGCGGCGCACGGGAGGTGATCTACCCCTGGGGCGACCAAAGCCCGAGCGACGGGCCGCGGGCCAACTACAACGGCAACGGTCGCTTCGACGCGACCTCGCCGGTGGGCAGCTATCAGGAGGGGAGGAACAGCTACGGCCTATACGACATGGCTGGGAACGTCTGGGAATGGACGTCGACTCAAGCGCAAACCGGAAGCCTGATCGTGAAGGGCGGCTCCTGGATGGATGGCCCCGCGGATCTGCGGATCTCCAACCGCCGGGAGCTGGATCCCTCCAAAGGATACGTCGACGTGGGCTTCCGGCTCATCAGGGAGGTAAGCAATGAACAAAACGATACTCGAGAATAAGACGATACTCGCAGCGATGAAATTGACCGCGATGAAGCTGACCGCGGTCGCGGCTGCGGCAGTGATGCTGCTCGCTTCCTGCGGGACCTTCGGCCCGAGGTCCAAAGCCACGCGGGATGAGGAGGCCATTGCCGGGGGTACGGCCGCCTGGAACCAGAAAGGCCCCGCTGCGGCCAAGCCGTACTGGGACGAGATCGAGGACCAGACCGTCCTGGCGACCTACACGGGCTACCTGCAGAGCTTCGACTCGGGCTCCGAGTACCTGGCGGAGGCCCGGTCCGCCGGGGACGAGGCGCGGGCCCTGGCGTCCTACGAAAAGGCTCAGGGTCTGCTGGCCGGCCTGCCCGAGGACCTGGAAATCCCTGCGGAAACTCGCTCCAGCGGCCTGGCGATCGCGGAGGGCAGGATGCGTTCCCTCATCACTGCAAACGAGTTGTCCAAAGCCCGGGAGCTGGGAGGGACGGCGGTCCGCACCTTCGGCGCCTCGCAGGCCATCGACGCGATGAATGCCGAGATCGACGTGGTCTCCGCCTCCCGCAAGCGGGAAACCGGCGCCGATGCCGAGCGGAACCAGGCCAGGGAGGTCGTGGACTTCGACACGAAGATCGCGGCGCTCGAGACCGCCACGCGGGCGTACGCCAGGGCTGGGACCCAGCTGGCCGACGACGCCGCCAAGGCGCGGGTTTCCGAGAGCCCGGGCGTCGCCGGGGCGGCCGCCAGGCTGCGCAGGAAGCGCCAGGACCTGGCGGTGGAAAGGGAGAAGCTCCTGCGCGAGCAGGCCTACGCATACAAGGACCGCATCGGTGAGGAGTTCGCCCGGGTTCCGGACAAGGACAAGGTCGGCAACATGACCCTGGAGGAGCTCCTCGAGCACCAGGAGTCCGTCAAGGCCGGTGTGGAGGCGGCGTACCAGGAGCTGACGCAGTTCGCGGCCCGCTACCCTGAGGTAGCCGATGCCGAGTTCACCGCGCAGGTCGAGGAGCAGAAGAAGGACCTGGACGCCAAGATCGAGCAGGTCAACGCCGAGATCCGCACCGCTCAAGAGAACGCCCGGAGGGCGAAGGAGCTCGCCAGCCGGGGGAAGGTCGTCATGCCGATCATGATCGGGCTGTTCAACCCCGAGCCGGGCAGCTCCGCGGAGGCCAAGAAGAGCCGCCCCGCGGTGTTCCGGGCCACCGGGGTCGAGGGAGACGAGTACTGGTGGGGCATGATCGCCATCCCCAGAGGCACCATGAACGACCTGGTGATCACGGTCAGTGACAGCAGGCAGGTGCGGGTGTTCGGGGAAAACACCGAGTCAGGGAGGCTCATAGAGAGAAGGAAGATGGAAGACCTGGTCAACCGGGGATACAGAATGGGCAACTCCTGGCCGGTCCTGAACGCCGGCGCCCAGCTGCCCACCGAAAAGTACTTCTTCCAGATCCAGCAGGGCAAGACCCCCACCTACGAAGGGGAGGTCGTCGTCTACGAATCATTTATAGTGAGGATGCGCTAATGAGTAACAAGAACAGGAATTTCATCATCGCCGCCGGCCTGGCCCTCGTGGCGGCGGCCGCCGGCCTGGGCATCTACTTCCTCTGGAAGCCCGAGCCCAAAGGCATCGTGATCGCAGTCTCCAGCCTTCCGGATTCCCTGAACCCGGTGCTGCCCCAGAACGTCTCCGGGCTCAACGCGGACGAGCTGGTCTACGACGGGCTGGTCAACTTCGAGGTGGACCCTGACAGCGGCCGGCTCTACCCGGAGCTGGCTCTGGCGGAGGCGATAGAGCAGGATCCGGCCACCAAACAGGACTACACTGTCCTGCTGAGACAGGTCTACTGGCACGACGGCACGGAGCTCACCGCCGAAGATGTCGAGTACTCCTTCGCCGCCTACACTTCCGAAGAGAACGACTCGACCAAGCGGGATTACCTGTTGTCCTACATCCGCAGCGTGAAGGCCGTAAACCAGCGCACCGTGAACGTCCAGTTCACCAAGCCGCTGCCCCCGTTCCGCGCCTACCCCGTGCTGACCTTCAAGATCATCCCCGCCTCCTACCGCGGCCGGAAGATGGCAACCGACCTGCGGTCGGGGGAAAACGAGCGCAACTTCGCGGTGCAGCCGGTCGGGACCGGACCGTTCAGGCTCACGGGGTGGGAGATCGGCAAGTGGGTAAGCTTCGAGGCGAACGGCGCCTACTTCAAGAAGCGCCCCCAGGCCACCTCCCTGGTTATGAAGAGGGTGATCGACCCCATCATCCGGATGAACGAGCTGCGCAAGAGCCGGGTCAACCTGATCCTGGAGACCTCCCCCATGGACCGCCCGCAGGTCGAAAAGATGTCCCGCGTGGACATAGAATCCTTCCTGCCCTATGCCTTCTACCAGGTGGCGATCAACACCCAGGTCTTCAGCAACCCCGGAGCCCGCCAGGCCATGTCGATGGTCCTGGACCGCTCCAGCCTGGTGCCGCCCATCACCAGCCGCGAACAGGGCGTCGTGCTGAACTACGGGCCCTTCCCGTCGGACATCTTCGCCAGGAACATCCCCGAGTACGTCTCCACCCCGCTGCCGAACCTGCTGCCTCACGACGAGAGCGCGGCCAAGGCCCTCGCGGAATCGAGCGGCTTGAGCGGCCAGAGCGCCATACTCCTGTACCCCGACTCCCTGGGCGAGTTCGGGACCGCCATGGCGCAGAGCATCGTCGATCAGCTGGCCCGAATCGGCCTCCAGGTCGAGGCCAAGCGGACCGGAGACCAGGTGTTCAAACGCATGGTGTTCTCGGAGAAATCCTACGAGCTGGCCCTGCTGTACTGCGACGGCTTCGACAACCTGTATTCGGACCTGGACCAGTGGTTCCACTCCCAGGGCCAGGACAACGTGTCCCGCATCGCCGACGCCGGCCTGGACAGGCTTCTGGAGCAGTGGGGCAAAGCGGTGACCACGGAGGAGTGGGTGGATCTCACCCTCCAGGTCAACCGGAGGATCTCGGAGCTCGCTCCGGCCATCTTCCTGTGCACGCTGCAGAAGGACGTGTACAGCCGCGGGCTGGATGGAGTGGTCATAACTACGGACAATCCCTTCCTGTCGGTCGAATACTGGTCGCTCGGCGGGTAGGGCTTCCGATGCGTTTCCTGCGTTTCCTCGCGCGCGAGCTTGTCGTCCACGGCGCGCTGTTCACCGTGGCGGGCACCGCGGTCCTGTCGCTGCTGTATCTCCTGTCCATCGGGGCGCCGACGGAAAGCTTCGCCCAGACCGGACGCTCTTTCCTGCTCCTGCTCTCGGGGTCCGGGGACTTCTCCATCGAGCACCCCGGCTTCAGCCCGGGTGAGATAATCGCCAGCGGTGCCGCCGTGACCCTTCCCCTGGCGCTGGCCTCTCTGCTGCTCCTGACCGTCGTGGCCCTGGCCGCCTCCGCCATAGCCACCACCGCCCGCTACCGCGCAGAAGCGCACGGCCACCTCGGCACGGAGGCGCTGCGGCGGTTCGCGGGTTTCCTGGCCTCGGTGCTGGCGGCGGTGCCGCTGTTCGTCGGCTTCTGGATGCTCGCCACCCGGTTCGGCAGCCAGGCGCCCTTCCTGCTGATTGCGATCACTACGATCTGCCTCGGCGGTCTGGCCTGGGACGCCACGCGCTTCCTCATGTCGGACATGCTCCGCCAGGTGCAATCCACCCACGCGGCCGTCTTTACCACCCTGGGCCGGCCGCTGGGGGCGCTGCTGCCTCTGCCCGGCACGTATTCCGGCTACCTGTTCTCCTCCAGCCTGCCGCGCTTCATCCCCTACCTGGCCGGGAAGGTCCCCGCGATCATAGGGGCGGTCACCATCGGGGAGATCGTCTTCTCCTTCCCCGGCCTGGGGAGCACGCTCCTGGAAGCCCTGTTGGCCACGAACACGGATCTGCTCGTGGCTTCCGTCTTCATTCTTCTGTGCGTGAACGCCGTCGTCGCCTTCCTCGTCAAGTCGTTCCTGTTCCTGATCTATCCGAGGTGGTATGAGAAAGCCATATAGAGTCGCCAGGGCGCTGTTTCTGCTCTGCCTGGCCTCCCCGCTGGGCCTGGCCTGGCTGCCGGCCGACCGGCTGCCACTCGGGCTGGATCCCGACTTCCAGGCACTGCTGCAGTCCTCCTTCCGGCAGTTGTCCATCACCCTAGCCGCCACGCTGGCCCTGGCGACGGCCCTGACCGTCGCCCTGGGCTACTTGAGCGTGCTGTGGCAGCGCTTCGGCAGGACCGGGTCGAGCATCCTGAAAGCGGTCGAGTCCGTGCCGGCCATTCTGGTGGCCCTGTTCTGCTACGCCCCGGTTTCCGGCTATCTGGCCCGCCATTCCAGCGAGACCTCGCAGCTCGTATCCCTCATCGTGTTCATCCTGGCCGCCACCCTGACCATGCTTCCGGAGTCGGTCCGGGGGGTGGCCATTCCCTTGGGCGACCTGTACCACCGCAAGTACAGCCTCTCCTTCCGCTCCTACGGCTTCACCAAGCGGCGCATCCTGGCCGTTCTGATGGCCTCGCAGACCATGCGCGGCACCCTCAAGCGGATCGCGGCGGGTATCCTGCTGAAGACCCTCGTCCTGGACTGCTCCTTTGGCTTTATCATCCAGCTGGGCTTCGGCAGCTACGGCACGCCGGCCCACGCCAGCCCCGGCGCCCTGATCGCGGCCAACCGCGATGCGCTGTTCGAGGGAGGCACTCCCCTGCTGTTCTGGCTGCCGTCCCTGCTCCTGGTGGCCATCAGCACCGCCTTCCTGCTCACCCTGGCCGACCGGGTGGAGGCGGCGGCATGAACGGTGGCGTGATCAACGGCGGCATGAACGGTGGCTTGGCTAACCAGGCGCCCCTATCTCTGCAGGGCTTTTCCATCTCCCTCGACGAGCGGCCCCTGATCAGGGCTATCGATTTCGCTCCCGCGCGCGGCAGCTCCTCGGTGGTCATCGGCCCGACCGGCGTGGGTAAATCCGTGCTCCTGAAAACCATCGCGGGGCTGCTTCCGGCCGGGACGTTCCGGCTCGGAGGCTCGATGCGGGTGCAGGGGATCGACGCCTACCTGAAAGGCCGCAAGACCGGTCATGCGCTCTGGTCCAAGATCATGGGCCGCGGCCTCGTGTTCGTACCCGCGGAGAGTGCGCAGGCCATGAACCCGGCTCTCACCCTGGAGCAGAACAGGAGGCTCCTGGCGCCCGACTCGCGTGCCCTGGTCGAGCGCAGGCTAGACGAGTATTTCGGGCTGGCTTTCCGCTCCTTCGCGCGCCTGTACCCCGATGAGGTCTCCGGCGGCGAGCTGCAGCGCATCACCCTGATGATCCTGCTCTCCCGAAAGGGGGACCTGGTGCTGCTGGACGAGCCGACGGTGAACCTGGACAGAAACCTGCGCCTGCGGTTCATCGACTTCCTCAACGCGGAGATCCTGCCCTGCCGGGACAACACGGTGCTGATGGCCAGCCACGACCTGGATTTCATCCAGGCCCTCGAGCTGGACGAGGCCTACGGGCTGGAGGATGCCCGGCTCCGGCACCTGACCGGGATCCCCCGCGCCAACGGCTTCCAGAGGCCGGAGGCCAGGAAATCTCCGGCGGAGGGGCTCGTGCTGCGCGATCTGTCCCAGAGCTACTTCAAGCGGGGCATCTTCGGGGAGCGCTCGTTCAAGGCATTCACGGGCCTGTCCGTCGAGTTCGGCCGCTCGGTCATCTACGGGATCACCGGTCCCTCCGGCTGCGGGAAGTCCAGCATGATCAAGGCCATCCTGCGGCTGATGGACGGCACCAAGGGGGAGATCCTCCTGGACGGCCAGAACCTGGTCCGCCTGAAGCCGCGCGAGCGCGGCAGGGACCCGGTCGCCTTCCGCCCCTTCCGGCGCAGGATGGCGGTCGTCCAGCAGGACTCGCGCTTCGCCTTCTTCCCGGAACGCCGGATCCGGGACTCCTTCCGGGACATCGCCCAGCTGCAGGGCGGGCACGGCGGCTTTGACCGGGAGGAGCTGCTGGCGAGCCTGGAAAAGGTGGGCCTCTCGAGCGTGCACCTGGACGCCCACCCGCGCTCGCTTTCCTCCGGAGAGATGAAGCGCATCGACATCGCCCGGGCGCTGGCCGCCAAACCCGAAGTGCTGCTCCTGGACGAGCCCTTCGCCCACATCGACTTCGACACGCGCTCCAAGGTGATGCGGGCCATCTCAGACTACATGGCGGAGAATGCGACCATCCTGCTGGTGGTCACCCACGAGGACTTCGACCTGCGCTACTTCGCGGAGAAGAGCTACGACTTCCCCGAGCTGGTTGGATAGTCCGGCGAAACAGCTATTCCCCCTACTCGATCAGGGTTCGCTGTTGCTCCACCAAACTGGTGTCGCAAAGGGTGGCCTCCGATGTTTATAATATAGGGAGAGACACGGAGGCCGGCTCGTGCAGGTGCCGGCCTGTCCGATCATAAAAGGAGGGGCGAAATGTACACGACATTGAGCACCGTGGCACTGGCACTGGTCGTCGGCTTGGCGGTCTCCGGCTGTGGAAGCGGGGAGCTTCCCGCGAGCCGGCAGCCCGTTACGATCGGATCCGGAGGATCGGCGGGACGCATCGCCGTGGTCTACGATCCGGGAGGTTCGGGCTATCCCCGGCGGACCATGATCCGGCTGGCCGAAGAGCTGGCCTCCCGCGGTTACGTGGTTGATCTGTACACCACTGCGCCGGGGCTCAGCTTCGAGCCGGAGTCCTGCGACGCTCTGGTGCTGGGCGGACCGGTGTATGGATCGGAGATCCGGCCGGCTCTCAAAGAGTTCGTCACCGCCCTTGCCCCCTTACCCGTCCCCGTATTCGCCCTTCTGACCGGCTTCTTTCCGAAGGCCTTCTACGAGAAATACGATCTTCCCAACCTCACCAGCTTTCTCGGGCAGGCTGGGGTGACCCTGACTGGGGCGACGAAAGTCGGCACGCTGAGCTCGCCCCGCTTCGTCCGCACACGGCTCGCTTCGCTGTGCGACGCCATCGACGAGGCGCTGGGCAACGAATGAGACGGAAGGCCGCCGGCTTCACTGCGGGGAACACCGGAGCGCAGCGCGCCGCGCAGGCGGTACCCGGATCGAGCAGCCGCGGCTTGAACAGCCGCCTGGCCGATGCGGTCAGCCTCTCCCGCCTGCTGTTTCTCCCGCTCTGGGCATTTCTGACTTACGGCGTCAGCCGCTGGGCCGCGCCGGTCATGATACTGATTATTCTGACCGACCTGGTCGACGGCCCCATCGCCCGGCGGTTGGATACGGCCGGCCCGCGCGGCCAGCGGCTGGACGGACTCTGCGACCTGCTGGTCGCAGCCGGCGGTGCGGCGTTCCTTGGCCTTCGGGATTGGCGCTTCCTGCCTCTGGCGGTGCTCACGGCCGGCTGCTTCGCCTGCTGGGCGCTGCGCTGCCTCCGCGCCGGGGGATTCGCCTACTCCCGCCTGGGCCGCTACGACGGGGCGGCCTGCTATCTGCTCATCCTCTTCAGGAGCGCGGCACCCTGGTTCCCGCCCCCTGCCGCCCGGGCATACGGCTTTCTGCTGTGGGGTGCGGTCATTGCCACGGCGCTGCTTCTGAGCGCCTCGGGGGTCGAAAATATTGTTGCCCTTGTGCGCACGCCCAGAGTGGACCACGCATTTCCTGTGACGTTGAAAGATTCACGCCCGTGTTCCACAATCCTGCGATTGGATGCGATAAACGCTGATCCAAATTTGAATTTTTGAAAAGAGGCTGCACGTGGGCGGGGATATCGACTCCAAATCCGCTTGAAATCAGGCAAAAATGAGCGTTAGGCGGCTAAAAAAGAATTTTTGGACTATTTATACTTGTAAAAAAAGGCCAAATCACCTATTTTTACAATGTGGAGCGGATTCTTTTTCAAAAACTGGTCGAATGGAAACACAAGCGAAACCGGAAACCCCTGCTTCTTAGGGGGGCCAGGCAGGTCGGAAAAACATGGCTGCTTAACGAATTCGGCAAGAAAACTTTTTCCCAGATCCACACCCTCAATTTCGAAAGAGATCGGGATGCCTGTACCCTGTTCCAGGGATCCCTGTCCCCGGCTACGATACTCCGAAATCTCGAATTGTATTTGAATCGCAGTATCGATAAATCTTCAGATCTGATCCTGTTCGACGAAATACAGGAATGTCCGAGAGCTCTGACCAGCCTCAAGTACGTTGCCGAAGAGCAGCCGGAGCTGGCAGTCTGCTGCGCAGGATCCCATATTGGAATTGCTCTGGGAAGCTCGTCTTTCCCCGTAGGTAAAGTCGAGCTGTTGACACTGCATCCCTTGACGTTCCGGGAGTTCTTAGAGGCGCAGCATACGAAGCTGATTGAAGTGATCGACGCCCCACCGCCGATCCCGGATGTCTTCCACAACAGGTTGTGGGAGCAATTGAAGACCTACTACGTTACCGGTGGGATGCCTGAAGTTGTACAGAGCTATCTGGACCGGCAGCCTGCATCACATGAGACATTTCTTGAAGTTAGAGAAGTTCAACACCGCATCATAGAAGGCTACCGTGCAGATTTTGCCAAACACTCCGGGAAAACGAATGCCGCCCATATCAACAGGGTGTTCGACAATGTGCCGGAGCAGATAACGAAGACAGTGGATTCATCGGTCAACCGTTACCGGTTCAAGGATGTGATACCCGGATATTCCAAGTTTTCCCAGTTGGAGGGACCTGTAGACTGGCTGATCCAATCGGGTTTGATCCTGCCTGTTTATATCGTTGACTCACCGGCCATACCTCTACGGAGCAGGAGAAAAACCAACACCTTCAAACTGTTTCTTTTCGATATCGGTTTACTGGGGTGCATGGCCAATATTCCGATCCGCAGTATTTTGTCTCAGGATTTTGGCTCTTATAAAGGATTCCTTGCAGAGAATTATGTCGCTCAGGAACTGCAAAGCAGCGGTGTTCCTCAGTTGTACTCCTGGAAAGGGAGAACCTCAGAAATAGAGTTTCTGGTCGATGTCCATGGGCATATCATCCCCCTGGAGGTCAAATCGGGCAGCCGGCTTCACAGAGCAAAGAGTCTTGCAGTTTATCGGGAAAAGTACAATCCAGATGCTACAATTGGAGTCTCCGCCGGACCGGAACGAATTTCGGGCCATCACCACAACCTGCCACTCTACAAAGTTGAGACCGTATTATCCGATTATCGTTTTTGAACAACGCTGGCCGGGTTTCACTAACCAGAACTAAAAGTGGAAAAAGGCATCGACGCGCGGGCTCGCCATATCAATATTCTCCGCAGGTGGGCGGGACAGTTTTGAACTCGCCTTTAATCGATCCCCGGTGTGCTGTTCGAGTGAAACTCGCCGTGCGGCTCAGCGCGAGAGGGAATGCGGAGATCCGGGCAGACCAGAATGGCTCGGGCGTTCGCGGAACCGGGGCGGTCCAGCTAGCTACACCGGCCGTCTCTGCGAGGGCCGCCGGATCGGTCGTTCGAAGGCGGCAGTTTGCTCTTCCGGGCCGAGAATTGTCGGCGATTGTTGTGGATGGCTCGAATACAGCCGTCAATCCATATAGGATATCCTCTTACTCTTCTCCTCCAGCAGTCCGTCTCGAAACAGATTCTCGATCAGCTTGTTGGTTTCGGCTGTGCTGATTTTTTTCTGAAAGGTGGTTTCGATGAACGAGGTAAGGGTCTTTCTGCTTTTGGGCCGCCTGGTTTTCTGCTGCTTCATCAGGATTTCCCTGACCTTTTTGTATTTTCCCTCCAGTTCCTTGCCCAGGCCGATCTTCTCGAACACGTCCGCGAAGGACACGACCCGCCTGACCTTCTGCCCGAGCCCCTTCGCATGGACGATCAGCGGATCGAAGCCCGCGTCCTTGGACACGATGCAGTGTTCGGTATCCGGTTGCTCCCTTTGGAGGGCCAGATAGTAGGCTATGTGAAAGTCGAGAGCATTCTTGCCGGTGCCGGTGATTTGAACCCACTCCACGTTCTTTCCCAGTGGCTGGATAGCCCTGACGATGTTTGTCGACAGCCTCTTCTGGCTCTGTCCGATGAATAGCAGGATCCTCGTATCGCTCGTTTCCCGGATCTCGACGTTGGGCACGTTCTCGAAATCAACATAGATGATTTTTTGCATTGTTTAACCTCTCTATTACTGCCGAGTTCGCCGCCGCCTCCGGCCGCAAAGCGGGCCGGCTCGCGTTCGTTCCTCGATTCTATCAGGTTTTCCTTCGAGCAAATACCGCGACATCCCCCTGGAGCAACCGCCCTCGAGTATACTATAACCTAAAGGACCTGTTTGCCGGGATCCTCTTTGGAAGCATGCTCCGAAGCGGTCCGGTATCGGCATCGGAGGAAAGAAAAATCATGAGCGAATTTAAATGCATTAACATGGAAGACATCGAGACACCCGCCTTGATCCTGGACCTGGATGTACTGGAAGACAACATCCGCCTCATGGCCGATTTTTTCGAGGGCAGGAACGCGAAGCTCCGTCCTCACTTCAAAACCTGCAAGTGCTCGAACATAGCGCACCTGCAGCTGGCCGCGGGAGCCAAGGGAATCACCTGCGCCAAGGTCGGGGAGGCCGAGGTTCTGGTCAATGCCGGGATTCGGGATATCCTGGTCGCGAACCAGGTGGTGGACCCGCAGAAGATTTACCGCCTGGCCTGCATGGCCAAGGCTGGAGCGAAGATCACGGTGGCTGTCGACCGGGCCGAAAACATAGACACCTTGTCTGCAGTTGCCGGCACCGTCGGTGCCGCCCTGCACGTCCTGATCGAGATCGATGTGGGCATGAACCGCTGCGGTGTAAACACGGAAGCAGAGGCGCTCGATCTGGCCGAACGAATCGGGCGTGCCGACGGACTCGTTTTCGAAGGCATCCAGGCCTACGAGGGCCACCTGGTCTACGATACCCACCAGCCGACCAGGCTCACCGATGCGGTGAAGCGGAAAGGCGTGCGCAAGATGCAGGACAAGGTGGGCAGGATCAAAGACTATCTGGAGAGTCACGGCATCCCGGTGAAGGAGATCAGCGGCGCAGGAACCGGCACCTATCACATCACCGGGGACGACACGATCTGGACGGAAATCCAGGCCGGCTCCTACGTGTTTATGGACAGCGTGTACTCCAGAGGAGGCCTGCCGTTCGGCTGCTCGCTTTCGATTCTCTCCACCGTGATTCACAAGCGGCCCGGTGCGGCCGTCACCGATGCCGGGCTCAAGGTCTGTACGACCGATCACGGTTTCCCATCGATCAAGGGCAGACCGGAGCTGAAAATCACGGGCTTGTCCGAAGAGCACGGCCAAATCGCGGACCCGCGTGATGAGCTGGAATACCTGCAGAAAATCGAGTACATCCCCAGCCACTGCTGCACCACGGTGAATCTTCACGATCAGTATTACGGCGTGCGCAAGGGCAGGCTTGAGGCCCTCTGGCCGATCTCCGGGCGGGGAAAGAGCCGGTAGGCCGGTCGCCTGGAGAGTATTCAGGCCGGCGTTTCGATCACAATCCCGTTCCTTCGAATGACATCCGCGTACCAGCGGCCGCTCTCCTTGACACTTCGCTTCCGGGTGGAGTAGTCCACGCGGGTAAGGCCGAAGCGTTTGCTGAAGCCGAAAGCCAACTCGAAGTTGTCCATGAGCGACCATATGAAGTAGCCGCGCAGCTTCACCCCCTCCTGTATGGCATGCCAGGCGGCGGCGAAGTGGCGCTTCAGGTAGTCCACGCGCTCGGGATCGGCCACCGTGCCGTCGGGACGGACTTCCTCACCACTGGGGGTGCCGTTCCCGGTAATGTACATCTCCGGCTGCCCGTACTCACTGTGCACTCGCCTCAGGGCGCGGTATAGCCCCTCCGGATTGACTTCCCACTGCTCGAGGTTGGCGTGGGGGACGAAGTAGTAGCGGATGCGCTTCGTCTTGATGAAGTCTCCCTGACCGTCGTGAGCGATAGTACGCCGGGTGTAGTAGTTGACCCCGAGGAAGTCTACAGGCGCGGCGATCCTCTTCAGATCTTCCGCCTCCATCTTGGGAGTCTTGTCGGCGTACCACTCCAGCATATCCTCGGGGTAGGAGCCTTTGAGCACCGGGTCCAGGAACCAGCGGTTGAAGGCTCCGTCGTGGCGCCGCGCCGCGGCCAGATCCGCCTCGCTTCGAGTGAAGGGGTTGACCCATTCCAGGCCGTGAATGATTCCGACTTTGGTCTTTCGTTCGCCATTGGCCCTCAGCACCGGCACCGCCCGGCCGTGGGAGAGCAGGATGTGGTGCGCCGCCTGGAGAGCGGTTTTCAGATCCTTGAGTCCTGGAGCATGGTCCCCGTACAGATGGCCGACCAGGGCAGCGACGGAGGGTTCGTTGTGCGTGATCCAGTTGTGAACCCGGCCGCCGAGCCTGCGGGACACCGCATCGGCGTACTCCTCGAAATCCGCCACGATATCGCGGTTCGCCCACCCCCCTTCGTCCTGCAGCTTCTGGGGAAGATCCCAGTGGTAGAGGGTCACGAAGGGCTCTATCCCCGCCGCCAACAGGGCGTCCACCAGGCGATCGTAGAAATCCAAACCCCTCGGGTTCGTCGCTCCCCTACCTGCGGGAAGCACGCGGGGCCAGGAGATGGAGAAGCGGTAGGCTTTCAGGCCCAGCTCCGACATCAACCGGACATCCTCCCCGTAGCGGTGGTAATGGTCGCAGGCCACATCGGCGTTGCTGCCATCAGCGATCTTTCCGGGGGTGTGGCTGAAGCGGTCCCAGATCGACTCCCCCTTACCGTCCTCGTTCCAGGCCCCTTCGATCTGGTGTGAAGAGGTCGCCGTTCCCCATAAAAAACCCTTGGGGAAGCTCAAGGTGTTCTCTTGCATGATTCCCTCTCCAGAATGGTTCCGTCTCCAACAATAGAGTATTTGTCGCACGGATGGCCTGTCAATGTGTTTTTGGCCCCAAGTCCTGCATCACCGGCATGGTGTACCTATACCTGAATGTTCGAATCGCCGAAAAATGGTATCGTAAACCATGACCCGGTACCTGACCAAATCCCGTTTCATACTGGCGCTGGAGTGCGAGACGAAGCTCTTCTACACCGGCAAGACGGAGTACGCGGACCACAAGAAGGATGACCCCTTTCTCTCCGCCCTGGCCGAAGGGGGTTTTCAGGTCGGGGAGCTGGCCAAGCTGTACTTCCCCGGCGGCTGTGAGATCGAAACTCTGGCCCACGAGCAGGCTTTGCAGCAGACTCAGGATCTGCTCGAGCGGGAATCGGTGATCCTCTACGAGGCGGCGATTCGTCACCGCAATCTGTTCCTCCGGGCCGACATTCTGATCAAGGACGGCTCTTCCCTGGATCTGATCGAGGTCAAATCCAAGTCCTTCAAGGGGAGCGGTCCGGAGGATATGCTCAACCGGATCGGCACGATCCAGAGCGACTGGATCCCCTACCTCTACGACGTGGCTTTTCAGAAACACGTGTTGGCCCTCTTTTTCCCGCAGATGCAGATACGCTCCTATCTGTTGCTGGCGGACAAGAATGCCAGAGCCACGGTGGACGGGCTCAACCAGCGTTTCCTCATCTGCAAGCAGGATGGACGCTCCCGGGTCCGGGTTCGGGAGGGAACCACTCCGGAGACGCTGGGAGAGCCGATCCTGATTCGGGTGCCGGTCGATGAGCTCGCCGCGGCGATTTATGAAGGTCGGGACGGACCCTCTCGGGATCTGCCCTTTGCCGAGTGGGTGGAGTATCTTGCCGAATGCTACGAGCAGGACAGGAAGATCCCGACGGAGCTCGGCTCGAAAAAATGCAGCAAGTGCGAGTTTCGCTGCACCGTGGAGGAGGAACGAACCGGGCTGAAAAGCGGCTTCAAGGAGTGCTGGCGGGAGCAAGCCGGGCTGAAGGAGAAGGATTTCACAGAACCCCTGGTGATCGATCTCTGGAAGTCGAACAGCAGAGACAGCTTTTTGAAGCGGGGGATCTATTTTCTCCGGGATATCGATACCGAGCTGCTGCAGCCCAAGAGCGGCGGCGCAGGCAGGGTCGACGAGAAGCCGGGGCTCTCCAAGAGCGAGCGCCAGCGTCTGCAGGTGGAGAAAGCCCGCAGCGGCGATCCAAGCCCCTACTTCGACGCCGACGGTCTGAAGGCGGAGACGGAACGATGGGTCTATCCCCTCCACTTCATCGATTTCGAGACTACCCAGGTGGCCATCCCCTTCAACCGGGGCATGGCGCCGTACGAGGGGATCGCCTTCCAGTTCTCCCACCACCGCATCGAGGCAGATGGAAGGATCGCCCATGCGGGGCAGTATCTGCACGGGCAGCGGGGGGAGTTTCCCAGCTTCGCGTTCCTGCGGGCCCTGAAGGAGGAGCTGGAGGCGGATCA
>CAZPQC010000082.1:0-17939 GCA_964588525.1 uncultured Spirochaetaceae bacterium | reverse complement strand
CCTCCGGCACGGCCAGCTTCGAGATCGAGTTCAGCCACTACAGTCCGATCACCGGCAAGGTGGCCGAACTGGTGATGGCCGCGGCAAAAGCGGGACAGAAGCAGTCCGAGGGATAGATCCCGGCCGGGAAACGGGTCTCGAAAGGATCTACAGGAACAGGGCCCTCGGCAACAGGAAGTGCAGACCGCTGATCACGAGTCCTGCGATTCCCAGGGGAACCCGGTAGGTCATTACGGTCTTCTCCAGGCTGTTGACCTTCTCGGCCGACACCGTGCCCCGCTCCCGGATGATCCCCAGGATCAGACCCGCGCCCATGGCCAAGCCGGCCAGGGCGGGCAGCAGATCCCCAACCACTACCGTATCGACGGGAATGAGAAGCTTCAAAAAGCCCACGACAAAGGCAAAAATCCCGATCGTGGTTTTCACGTTGGTCTTGGAGAAAAGATCCTTAAATGGAAGAAAAGCCTTGAACTTCTCGGCAAAGTAGTCCGACGTCAGGGTCAGACCGGCCAGTATGTTGGCGAAGATCGACAAAAAATAGAATTGCAGCATAGCTTTTTCCTCCTTAGCGTAAAATATTCAAATCCCGATCGTCTGTCAAATATTTCGCGGCGCCTGCCTCAGGGCTCCAGGCCGGTGGACAGGCGTTTGCGCGAATCCCCGATCCGAACTTCCGCATACAGTACCTCGGAGGACGCCGAGCGCTCGGAGACGGGTATGGCAACCCGCAACATCCTCTCCCCTTCCCTCTCCCGGGGAACCGGACCTGAAACATAGGTCGAATCCTCCTCATCGGGATTTCGCACCAGGGAGAAGCGGGCGAAGACACTCTGCTCGTCTGTCGATGCGGCCGCGGTATTGGTGATCGTAAGGGTAGCGACTACCACCCCTTCGCTCCGCGCGCCCCTCAGTACGACGCTGTACCCCTCCAGGTTGGCCCGGTTGACCTGGGCGTAGAGAAAACGTACCAGAAACACGCCGAGGATCAGTACGATCACCAGATCCAGGAGGATGATCAGGAGGGTTCTATTCCTGCGGAAGATGCCGCCGCCTCTTTCGCGGAACCGAGGAGCCGTAGCCATGGAGATCCTGTCCTGCCGGCTGTAGTGGTAACCGGGGGGTTGTTCGTCTTTGAAGGGATCCGGCCGCTGTTTGTTCTTGCTCTTGCCCAGCCTCATGATCCGCGGTAGCTCCCACCTCTACGTACAAGCAGAAGATACAGCGGGGAGCATATCCTCGGCAAGGAAGTAGCCCCTTTCCCGATACAGCCGCCTGCCGATCTGCCCGTGCAGCAGTACGGCCAGGACAGCGGCGTCTTCTGGGTCGTGGCCGGAGGTTAGCAGGCCGGCGCACATCCCCGCCAACACGTCTCCGCTGCCCCCGGTGGCCATCGCCGGATTCATCCCGTCGAGGATGCCGTACCGTCCCCGGGGATCGACCACGAAGCTGCAGTGCCCCTTGAGCACGATCACTGCTTCCAACTCGGCGCTGGAGCGCAGCAGGTGCGGCAGGGGATCGGTGAGCACATCGGCTGTGTCCAAGCCGAGCAGCCGGGCAAACTCCCCCGGATGGGGCGTGAGAATCCACCTACCCCCGAGCTTCAGGCCGTCTGACCGACGCATCCGGGCAAGCAGGCTGATTCCGTCGGCATCCAGCACTCCGGGAAGGCGGGTCCGTAACAGCTGGCGGAGGATCCGTTCCCTCTGCTCCGATACGCCCCAGCCGGGTCCGATGAGCAGCGTATCGAACCTGTCCGTCTCCGGCGGTTCTCCCGCCCAGGGGCGAAGCATGACCGAGCTGTACTTGGGAATGTTCGCACCGTACAGCTCCCGGTCCATGAAAAGGGTAACCAGTCCGGCGCGGCTGCGGGCCGCGGCGTTGGAGCAGAGCCAGGCGGCACCGGTGGTCCCTTCCGAACCGGCGAACACCGCCAGATGCCCCCGCTTGCCCTTGTGGGTGTCCGGGTCCACGGGCCGGAGAAGATTCTGCTTGATCGGCTCTTCGATCAGGTAGCCGGGGATGTCCTCCTGCTCGGCCAGCTGCGGAGGAAATACTCCGGGTACGGGTTGGATATCTCCGCAGAACCTTCGGGTATGGGGCAGGTAGAGACAGAGCTTGGGCAGCTGGACCGTGAGCGTACAATCGGCCTGGAAGGCTGTGTAGCCGGGTCGATAGGCATCCCCGATCCCGCTGGGAATGTCCACGGCGATGCGGAAGGCGGCACTGTCGTTGCAGCGCCGGATCAGACCTTTCAGTGGTGCGCGCACCTCGCCGCTCAAGCCGGTGCCCAGCAGTCCGTCCACCAGACTCTCCGCCTCGCCCAGCAAACGGTGCGCCCTCCGCACGGCTGCACCCGCATCTTCAACCGAGTAGTCCACGACCTCTATCCCTAAGGATCTGAGGATCTTCAGATGCACCCCGGCCAGGCTTTCAGCTTTGGGCTCCCCTGCAGCCAGGATTACCGCCAGATTCCTCATCCCGCTGAAATAGCAGTGCCGGGCCACGGCCAGAGCATCCCCGCCGTTGTTGCCCTTTCCGGCCAGAAACACGACCAGCCCCCGGGGAAGCCTGCTCTCCCAGATTCTCTCCCGCATCACCGAGAAGATTCCGTAGGCGGCATCCTCCATGAGCACGATTTCGGGGATCCCGAAGCGCGCTTGCGCTTCCCGGTCGATCCGAGCAATGGCTTGAGTATCAACTACCTTCACGTTCCCCCTCCCGCAGCAGCCGGTCGCTGCGCCACCAGACGATCTGGGCCTGGTATTCTTCCCCGAGCAGGGCATAGATGATGCCGCTTGCCGAAAGCCGTACCTCCTTGTAGAACAGCTCGGAATCCTCCATCACGAGGGATCGGCGAGCCACCTCATCCCCCTTCGCGTCCAGGATGAGAAGCTGAAACAGATTCGCCTCTTCCCTGCGCAGCAGAAAAAAGGCGTCCCTGGAATTGACGCCGAGAAGCTCGAAGGAGGGAGTCGGCACCTCGATCTCCTGGGTGCCGACCTTTTCTACGCGTACGCCGTTCTGCGGCACTTCGATGTACCCTTCGTACCTTCCGGTCAGGAGACTCAAGGAGTAGATCCTCGTGTCGTAGCTGTCCGTTTGCCCATCGGCGGTGGAACCGCGGTAGGCGTAGATCATAAGATACAACAGCGGATCGCCTCGATCCGGCACGATCCGGCCGAGGGTCGAGACCTGCTCGCTCTCGTACAGCGGCAGGTGCTCCTGGTCGATATCGACTTGATAGAGGAGAAACCCTTCGGTGGAGTACCAATACACGTGCCAGTAGCGGGGGGTCCGGCAGATCACCACCAGCTCGTCCAGATCCGTGATGTACAGACTGTCGATATAGGGAAAGGGCGTTCCCCCGACCCCCTCCTGGCCGATGAAATCCACCAGCGTCCCGTGGCGGTCGAAGCGCAGGATCACCCGGTCCAGAAGAACATTCAGCTCCTTGTCGTGAACCTGCCGTTCTTCGCTGACCGCATCCTCCACATATAGATGCTTCTCGCTGTCCACCACCAGCTCTCCGATCCGCTGAAGCGGATAGGCCACCGCCCGCCTGGTGGCGGACAGCTCCGTGGACTCCTCGGTGCTGAAGGAGGTGGGCGGAGGATTCTCATTCGGATTGTAGAGGAGGAAGATCAGATCCCCGTAGGAGGAGAGCTCCATGATCTTGGCGGAGTTGCCGTTGGCCAGGTAGAACAGTCCGTCCCGCATGTAGATCCTGTTTTTGGCACTGGCCATCACCCCGTTGATCTGAAACAGATCGATCTGGTTGTCCATCTTGCCGATCTGAAGGCTGAACAGATCTTCCCGGGTCAGCTCCTCCAGTTCTTTGGGAGCGCAGGAGGCGAGCAGTAAAAGGGCGCTAAAAGCGGCTGTAAGAATTACAAGTGGATTCTTCATTGCCTGAAGGGATACCGATTCCAACCGACTATACACTCCCCACCCCGGGGCTGTCAATCGACGATCCTTGACCGCAGGCCGGCCTTAGCGCTACATTGTTAGCATGGCAGAAAATATCCTCACCAAGATCCTGGGATCTCAGCGGGAGCGGGACCTCAAGGTTCTTGCCCCGCTTGTGCGCCGGATCAACCAGCTCGAACAGGAAATGCTCGCTCTACGAGAGGATCAGTTCCGGGAGAAAACCGCGGAGTATAGGCAGCGGTACCAGCAGGGAGAGTCCCTCGATGATCTGCTGCCGGATACCTTTGCTCTGGTTCGCGAAGCGGCCCGGCGGACTCTCGGGGAGCGGATCTTCGCCGTTCAGCTGATGGGCGGGATCGTGCTTCATCAGGGCAAGATCATGGAGATGAAAACCGGTGAGGGCAAGACCCTCTCCAGCGTAACCGCAGCCTACCTCAACGCCCTGCCCGGCGAGGGCGTGCACGTGGTCACGGTGAACGACTACCTGGCGGAGCGGGACGCCAACTGGATGGGCAGGATCTACAGCCTTCTCGGCGTCAGCGTGGGGGTCGTACTGGCTCAGATGGACAATGAGAACCGGAAGGAGGCCTATCTCCGGGATATTACCTACGGAACCAACAACGAGTTCGGCTTCGACTATCTGCGGGACAACATGCGCTGGGACTCAGGGTCCCGGGTGCAGCGGGGACACAACTACTGCATCGTGGATGAGATCGACTCGATCCTGATCGATGAGGCCCGTACACCGCTGATCATATCCGGAGCTGCGGAAGACGACACGGCCAACTACCTGGAAGCCAACCGGATCGTGGATTCCTTGACCGAGTGCAGCAAGGACCCGAATACCGGCAAGTACGACGACGAGCTCTCGCCCTTTCAGGTCGAAAAGCCCCAGGCGGACGGGGACTACAAGATCGAGGAGAAGAGCAAGCGGGTTTCCTTCACCGATCGGGGTATGGACGCAATCGAGGAACAGCTCAAACGGCGCAACCTCATTCGCGGATCGTTGTTCGAATCGGACAACTTCGAGTTCATCCACTACTGCACCCAGGCTCTGCGGGCCAAGCGCCTCTTTCACCTGGACGTGGACTACGTGGTCCAGGAGGGCAAGGTGGAGATCGTCGACGAGTTTACAGGCCGCATCCTCCACGGCCGCCGCTACTCCGAAGGTCTGCATCAGGCCATAGAGGCCAAGGAAGGAATCAAGGTGGCCCAGCGAAACCGCACCCTGGCGACCATCACCTTTCAGAACTACTTCCGGATGTACGAGAAGCTGTCCGGAATGACCGGAACCGCCGACACCGAGGCCACGGAGTTCGCCAAGATCTACAACCTCGATGTGGTGGTCGTCCCGACGAACAGGCCGGTTATCCGGGCGGACAACGACGATGAGATCTATCTGAACGAGGAGCAGAAGCTGGAGGCTATCTGCGGGGAGATCTCCGAGCTCAACAAGAAGGGCCAGCCGATCCTGGTGGGAACGATCTCCATCGAAAAATCCGAAAAGCTGTCCCGCCTGTTGACCAAGATGGGCATACGCCACGAGGTGTTGAACGCCAAAAACCACGCCCGGGAGGCGCTGATCATCGCCGAGGCCGGGGCCAGGGGCGCGGTAACCATCGCCACCAATATGGCCGGCCGCGGTACCGACATCAAGCTGGGCGGAAATCCCGAGTACCGGGCGAGTCGCAAGTTGGGAAGTGAAGGAAACGGGGAGGAGTACAAGAAGCTCCTGGACCAGGAGATGAAAGCTTGGGCTCCGGAATACGAGGAGGTCAAAGCAGCCGGGGGTCTGCACGTGCTCGGCACCGAACGGCACGATGCCCGCCGGATCGACAACCAGCTTCGGGGACGCTCCGGCCGTCAGGGGGATCCCGGCTCTTCCCGTTTCTTCATCTCCCTGGACGACGACCTGATGCGTCTGTTCGGGGGCGATAACCTGAAAAGCCTGATGGGCAGGATGGGCATGCAGGACGGGGAGCCGATCCACCATCCCTGGGTCAACAAGGCCATCGAACGGGCCCAGAAGCGGGTTGAGGAGCGGAACTTCGAGATCCGCAAGCATCTGCTGGAGTACGACGACGTGCTCAATGAGCAGAGGAAATTCATGTATGCCCGCAGGGACGAGATCCTGGCGGATCCTCACCTGGAAAAGCGCGTGCTGTCGGCGGCCGAGGACATACTGGACGGTCTTATGGATGACTACAGGCAGATGCGGGGCGATGACGGTCAACGCCTGGCCACGATCCTCACCCGCTTGAAGGACACCCTCTTCTACACCCCGCGGGAGGCAGAGTCCTTTCAGGCAGCGAATGTCGAGACAATCAGGGCCCAGGTCCTTCAGGAGCTGCAGGATGATCTGAAAGAGAAGGCCGAAGAGGTGGGTCAGGAAAATCTCAACCTCTTCATCCGCTTCGAGTATCTGCGCAACATCGACACCCGCTGGCAGGACCACCTGGAGAGCCTGGAAGCGCTGCGAGAGGCCGTGTACCTCAGGGCCTACGGTCAGAAGAATCCTCTCTTGGAATACAAGCTGGAGGGGTTTCAGATCTTCGACTCGATGCTGGCGGATATCCGCCAGGCTATCGCCCGCAAGATCTTCCAGGTGCGTATCCGCGTGGTGGAGCCCCAGGAACGCCGCCGCCGGGACCTCGGGGATGCCCGCCATACCCTGCTCGGCCAGTTCGGCGCCGCCGGGGCGGCGATGGCGGGCGCTGGCGGACGTGCGCCGGCCGGTCAGCCCGCGCGTCCCGGTGCTCCGACCTCCGTGCTCACCCGCCAGAGCGCCCGTACCGCTTCCGCAGGTGCCGGTCTTCCGGCAGCGGCCGGGGAGCGTGCCGAAGCCCGGCCGGGCCAGGCCCAGGTCAAGCGCACAGTCCCCAAGGTGGGGCGGAACGACCCTTGCCCCTGCGGCAGCGGCAAGAAGTACAAGTACTGCCACGGCCGATAGAGCGCACGCCCTACTCCGCCGCCCTCTCCATGTGATAGCGGCTGCCAACGATCACCTGAAGGTCGTTTTCCTCGATCAGACCGGCCAGCCGGTCGTAGCGTTCAGCGCTTACCCGTAGCGTTCATGCACCAGCGCTTTCATGCCATTTCTCCTTTGGATCCATCCCTCTGCCCTTGCTAGCCCGCTGTGGATCGCTCCGACTGCTCCACGATCTGCCTGTACTTGTCGTGGATCAGGCTCTGGTCGAACTCGAATCCCTCCTGGAGCATGGCGTCCTTCTCCTCCTGGGAGAAATAGCGCATCACCGGCAGGAAGAAGTGCTTGTCCTCCCTTACGATGTGCTCGGGATAGAACTCAGTTAGGCTTTTCAAGCGAGCGCTGATAATCAGGAACATGCCTTCATCACCGGCTGCATATTTCTCCGTCGCGTCGACCAGATCCCCGGTTTGCTGCCGGGCCCACTGGTGGTCCTTGACCAGTTGATTCATCGTATCCCGGTGCTCCTTCGACAGCTCCTTTTTCTTCAGCTCCCGGAACAGAATGTCCTCTTCTTTTCCGTGGTGACACCTGTCCGCGTAGGTGCGCACGAAATCGACAAAGGTCATGATGATCTCCGGGTTCGCCTTCTTCTCCCGCAAGAAACGATCCAGCTCCTTGCTCATCACACCGATCATGCGCTCGATCAGGCGATGCTCGATCATCATCGGTCCGACGGGCATCATCTTCCTCTTATCCATCTTCTTATCCGTCATCTCCTCCGCCCTCCTTCCTGAGTTTCAGCAGCCTGGCGTTGATAGCCACGATCACGTTGTAACCTTTCGCCCAGATCAGGTTCTGAACCATCTTCCTGTATGTAGCCCGTCCGAATAGGATCAGCGAGGTCACATCCAGGGGATTGCTGTTGACCAGCACGATGTCCGCTGTCTGCTTGCGACTCCCCGTTGTGATGCTGTCCCTCTGCGCCACCGGTCATCCGGTCGGCATCGTGCGACCCTACATCCTCTAGCTTCCCTGCAGGGGAAGCTCGAAGAAAAAGACGCTTCCCCTGCCCGGCTCGCTTTCGACCCGGATGCGGCTATCGTGCAGCTCCGCGATCTTCTGGGCGATGGCAAGGCCCAATCCACTGCCCCTGCCGGAGCCGGAGCCCTCCCGGTGGCCGCTCGAAAAGAACCTGTCGAAGATGAAAGGAATATCCCTCTGATCGATTCCGATCCCGCTGTCGATCACCCGCACCCGGGCTCGCCCGTCCCTCTCCTGGAGCTCCGCCGTCACCTGCCCTCCGGCCGGGGTGTGGGCCAGGGCGTTTTCGATCAGATTGGAGAGAACCCGTTCGATCATGTTGATATCCGCCAGCACGAACTCCAACTTCTCGGGGAGGATCGCCGATAGCGATACCTGCCGCTGCTCCGCTCCGGCCTGGTATTTCACCGCCACGTCTTGAATCAACTCGGTCAGAGAAAACCTCTCCAGCCTCGGCTCCATCTGACGGGCTTCGTACTTGGACAGCTCGAACAGCTCGTGAACCATTTCGTTCAGCTTCGTGGCGTCGCTGAGAACCACCCGCAGGTACTCCCGAATCTGAGCGCTGCTCAAGGAGTCCTGCTTCATCAGCAGAGTTTCTACGTAGCCCTGGATGGAGGTCAGGGGGCTGCGCAGGTCGTGGGAAACGTTGGCGATCAACTCCCTCCGCAGATTGTCGGTCTGCTTGAGCTTCTCCAGATTCGCCGCGATCGTATCGGCCATGCGGTTGTAGGCTCGGGCCAGCTCCCCGATTTCATCTCCGGCCGAAGCCTGAAGACGGGTGTCGTATTTTCCCTGCTCGAAATCTCCGACGGTTCGTGCCACCCGCTGAAGGCGGCGGGTCAGAAGAGTGAAGAGAATCAGACCGACGATGCCTACCGCTACGGCTGAGAGTATCAGAGCCCGAACCAGAGCCGAGGCGAGATACCTCTCCTTCAGACTGCGGGCAGCCTGATCGTACAGCGTACTTCTCAGCACGATGTACAGATAGCCGCTGCTGCCGTCGGGTAGCGTTATCGGGGCAGCGGAGAAATGCTTCCTTGCCCCCGCTGCGCGGGGATCATCCCCGTAGATCGGAGCCTTTGCACTTCCGCTGATGAAGCGACGGATCGGCTCCAGGTCCACCTGTTCCGCGACTACCTGTGTTCCCGGCCCGGCGAAAAAGGCCAGGATGGTTCCCTCACCGTCGAGCAGATAGATTTCGATAGCCGGATTCAGGACCATCATGTAGTGGATGACCTCGCCGATATCCCCCGCGCGGTCGGTGGCGAGCACAGGCTCGATCTCGGCCACCATGTCTTTTGCCAGATCCCAGTTCACCAGCTGATCAATTTCAACCTGCCGGCGCTCCGTGATGCGAATCGTAATGAGCACCTGGGCGGAGCCCATCAACAGTAGCAGTACGAGGAACAGGGTCGAAACTTTTACTGAGAATCGGCTGAAAAACGGAACCATGGTCATATTTCGCCCGGCTCGGTGAAGCGATAGCCGTAGCCCCACACCGTCTTGATATAGCGCGGCTCCGAAGGGTTTTCTTCTATCTTGCTGCGAAGCCGATTGATGTGGGAGTTTACCGTGTGATGATACCCTTCGAATTGATAACCCCATACCGAGTCCAACAGCTGCTGGCGATTGTAGGCTCGGCCCGGATTTGAGGCAAACAGCACGAGCAGGTCGTACTCCTTGGCGGTCAGCTCGATTTTCCTTCCCGCCACCGTTACGATTCGCTTTTCCAAATCGATCCGCAAGTTTCCATATTCGAGGAGCTTGGTTTCGGTCCCCCCGGCGTTTTCGCCGAATGCGGCGGTTCGCCTCAGAACGGCTTTCACCCGAGCCAACAACTCCCGAATGCTGAAGGGCTTGGTAACGTAGTCGTCGGCGCCCAGCTCCAAACCCAGCACCTTGTCCAGCTCCTCGGATTTGGCGGTCAGCATCAGGATCGGGAGCCGCCCTTCGGCGGCCCGGATCTTCTTGCAGACCTCGAAGCCGTCCAGTCCAGGAAGCATCAGGTCCAGAATGACGAGCCTGTACTCCGCTTCCAATGCTCTCTTCAGCCCACGGTTGCCGGAGGGCACCGCTTCGGTGGAAAGACCGATATCCCCCAGATGCATAGTCAGGAGCTCTACGATTTTCGGGTCATCCTCGATAATGAGAACGTCCGCGCCGTCCCGATTCGGAGAAAGAGGGCTCACTCCACGGTCACCCCGATCAGCGGCCAGTCGTTATCTTTTTTCATTCTCTCCTCCACCGGCAATGGTATCACAATCAGCATAGCAGGAAAATGTCACGCAACTATCTCAGCGGAAAAATAATCGGGAACGACAGAATCCAAGTTGCCGTCCGCCGGGTAGTCATTCGGGCCCAAACCAACTTAAACTGGGATAGTCGGTCGAAACCCAACCAGATCGTGAACGATATCATCGCTCATCGATATATAGAAAGCGGAGAAGACGGATCAGCGGCTTTCCGTCCCCGGTCAAGGAGGAAGATCGTGCGAGACGAGATGAACAGAAAGGAATTGAAATCATGGACAGCGGCAGCAGTAGCCCTCCTCTGGATCCTGGCCGGCGCCGGTATCGCTTCTGGCCAAAGCCGGCCCAAGGTGCAGGAGGTCATCGACAAGATCGATCAGCTCTACCGGGCCGACTCCAGCTATGCGCTGATGGAAATGCAGATCGTCAATCCCAACTGGGAGAGAACCCTCCGACTCAAGGCCTGGTCCGAGGGCACGGAGAAGACCCTGATCCGCATCCTGGAGCCGGCGAAGGAACGGGGCACGGGAACGCTTCGCATCGGAAACGAAATGTGGAATTACCTGCCCAAGGTAGACAAGACCATCCGGATTCCGCCGTCCATGATGATGAGCTCCTGGATGGGTTCCGATTTCACCAATGACGACCTGGTCAAGGAGTTCACCTTCGCGGAAGACTACGACTTTCAATACGCGGAGGTGCAAAACCCGGAAGCGGGTCGCCTGTATATCGAGTGCACGCCGAAGCAGGGACGCCCGATCGTCTGGAATCGGGTCGTGCTGGGCGTCGATGCGGGAAGCCTGCTCCCGGTCACCGAGAAGTACTACGACGAACGGGATCAGCTGATGAGGACGATGAGCTTCAGGGATGTGAAAACCTTCGGCGATCGGACCATCCCTTCGGTCATGGAGCTCGTCCCAGAGGATGGGAAGGGAAAAACGATCATCCGCTACCTGGAGGCGGAGTTCGACATCGACATTCCCGCGGACACCTTTACCACCCGCAGCCTTCGGACCTTCAGGGAATAGAATCGAGGAGCTCCGATATGTTGAACCTGAGACTCGCTGTGCGCAATCTCTTTCGCCAGGGCAAACGCACCCTGTTCACCGGCCTGAGCATGCTGGTGGGATTCGTTCTGGCCAGTTTTTTCATCGGCTGGGCGGACGGAACCTACAACCACATCATCGACGGCTTCACCCGCAACCGTCTCGGGCATATCCAGATCCACAGAGACGGTTATCTGGACGACCCGTCGCTCTACAAAACCATCGAGGATCCGGCGGGTGTGGAAAGGAATATAGAAACCGCCGCGCACATCGATTCCTGGACGCCCAGAATCTACGTCGCGGGCCTGGCTTCGGTCGGCGACCAGAGCGCCGGCGCTCGGATCATCGGGATCGATCCCGAACGGGAAGACCGGACCACGAACATCGCGGAAAAACTCGTAAAGGGCGCATACTTCGGCTCTCAGCCCAACCAGGCCGTAATCGGCCGGACCCTGGCCACGGTGCTGGAGGCGGGAGTCGGGGATGAGCTGATCATCGTCTCCCAGGCCGCCGACGGATCGATCGCCAACGATATCTACGACATCATCGCCCTGATCGATACCGGAGACCCGGGATTGAACCGCAGCGCGGTCTACCTGAGGCTGGCCGATGCTCAAACCCTTTTCGTTCTCGAGGGACGGGTGCACGAAATCGCCGTTACCGTGGACAACCTCAACCATGTACAGAAGGTGACCGACGACTTACGGCATCGCCTGGCCGGAAGAGATCTGGAGGTGGATCCCTGGCAGGTGTTCGCCAGCGAGTTCTACAAGGCGATGCAGGCGGACAAGAACGGCATGTACCTCTCCCTGGTCGTGGTGGTGATGGTCGTGGCCATCACCATTCTCAACACGGTCCTGATGTCGGTTCTGGAGCGGCAGAAGGAATACGGCGTTCTCAGGGCGATCGGAACCAGACCGGGCCGGATCGTGGGCATGGTCGTCACGGAAACCTCCCTGTTGGCCGTCGCCAGCATCCTGCTCGGCTCGATCCTGGGATTTCTTTTAAACTGGTACTTCTCCCGTCACGGTATCGCTCTGGCCAATCCCATCGAGTGGGGAAGCGTGCAGTTTCAGTACATGAAGGGGGAGATCAATGCCCGCAGCTTCTACCTGCCCTCCCTGACGGTGATCGCAACCTCCCTGCTGGTCTGCCTTCCCCCCGCCCTGAGAGCGGCGCGAACCGTACCGGCGGAAACGATGCGGATGTTCTAGCGGAGGAACCCATGCGATTTTACCTGAAACTGGCCTGGCGGAATATCTTCCGAAACAGGCGGCGAACCTTCCTGACCGGATTGATCATCGGCATCGGTCTGGCCGCGATGATCTTCGTGGATGCCTATATCGTGGGCATGAAGGACAGCATGATTTCCTCGGCCACCTCCTCCTTTCTCGGGCAGGCGCAGATTCATCGTCAGGGCTTCCTGGATTCCCAGAATGTGGGATTGACCATCTCTCAACCGGAGCGGGTCACCGAACAATTGCACGGCGATCCGGACGTACGGGCATTCACGGAACGGACCCTCTCCTTCGGCACCATCTCGGCGCCCGCGGACATCGCCTCGGTAGTTATCTATGGCATCGCCCCCGAAACCGAGAAGCCCCTTTCCAAGATCGATGAGTCCATGATCGATGGTTCGTATCTGTCGGCGGATCAAAACAGCAGCGCCTTGATCGGGCAGCGGCTGGCCGAGCGCCTGGGAGTAGCGGTGGGGGACCGCATCGTGCTCACCGTATCTCGAGCCGGCTCCGGGGAGCTTTCCCAGACCCTGTTCCGGGTCGGGGGAATATTTAACATGCACATCAACGAACTGGACTCCTTGACGGTGTTCGTTACCCTGAAGTCGGCTCAAAGCATGCTCGGAATCGACGGGAGGGTCCACGAGATCGCGATCCGGTTCCGCCGCAGCCAGTATGCCGTCGAGCAGGGAACACAGTTCTCTCAGGAGTATTCAAGCTACGGAAACGTGGCCGAGACCTGGCAGCAGCTGGTCCCCCAGCTCAAATACGTCCTGGACATGACGAACATATCCATAGCGGTCACCGTGATCCTGGTATTCGCCATGATCGTGTTCGGTATCATCAACACCATGTTCATGGCGCTGTACGAGCGGACCTTCGAGTTCGGAGTGCTGCGGGCCGTGGGCACCCGGCCGGGGCGCCTGAGGAACCTGATCGTCATCGAAGCCGGGGCCCTGGCGGTATACGCCGTGGCCCTTGGGATGATCCTGGGAGCAGGGATCGCGCTGCTCAGCTCGTCGACCGGCCTGGACCTAACCGGGGTGGAGCTGGCCGGCACCACCTTCACCAGCCGCATCTACCCGGTGTTGAACCTGCGCCAGTTCACATTGTATCCCCTGCTGGTATTCGCCTTTACCTGTGCGGTCAGCCTGTATCCGGCCGGCCATGCCAGCAGGATGTCCGTCGCCCGGGCGCTGCAGCGGGCCTTGTAGGCAAGGAGGAGAAGAGTATGACCGACCAGAAGGACATCGTCCTCACCAAGGGAGTAAAAAAGGACTACCGCCGGGACAGCGTCGTGGTTCACGCGGTACAGGGCATCGACCTGGCCATAGCCAAGGGAGAGTTCACCGCCATCGTGGGACCTTCCGGTTCGGGAAAGACCACCTTTCTGAACCTGATCTCCGGTCTGGATAGCCCCACCGAGGGGGACGTCTGGCTGAACGGGGAGCACATCTCCGGGATGAGCGGAAACCAGCTGTCGGACTTCAGGCGGGACAACATCGGATTCATCTTCCAGGCCTACAACCTGATTCCGGTTTTGAACGTGGAAGAAAACGTGGAGTACGTGATGATGCTCCAGGGTGTACCGGCGGAGGAACGGCACCGGAGGGTTTCCCGCATCCTGAGCGACGTGGGCCTGGAGGGATTCAACGACCGCTTCCCCAAGGCGATTTCCGGGGGACAGCAGCAGCGCGTGGCCATCGCCCGGGCCATGGTGACCCGCCCCGCTCTGGTGCTGGCCGACGAACCGACCGCCAATCTGGATTCCAAGACCAGTGAGTCCCTCCTGGACATGATGAGGCAGCTGAATCGGGATACGGGGATGACCTTCGTGTTTTCTACCCACGATCAGCGGGTGATCGACAAGGCCCGCAGGGTCATCGTTCTGGAGGATGGAGTGAATGTGCGAGATGAAATCAAAGAGTAGAGGCAGAGTGATATCTGCGGCGCTCCGATCTCCGTGGTTTCTAGTGCTGGCGGTGTTTCTGCTGCACGACGCTCCGCTCCACGGACTGGATTCTTCGATCAGCGGCTCGTACAAGACCTATCTCAACTGGACCTACGATCCCATCTGGCAGGGCGATTCCTACGGGGTTTCCACGGGCATCCTGCGCCTGAAGGCGAGCATCTACCCCAGCAAGTGGTCCTCCTTGGAGCTGGCCTATCTGCTGTACCCGGAAATCCGCCCCGCATCCCTCCAGGACGGCTCGATCTTCCTTGGCAGCCAAACCGGGGAGTATCGGCTGGTGGATCTGCGCCGGCGCCTCCTGCCCTGGTCCTCCGCCGAGGTACAGAATATCGGGCTGTACAATGAGCTGGACCGGGCGGCGGTCACGTTTCATCTTTCCTTCGCCGATCTGTCGCTGGGCAGGCAGGCGGTGGCCTGGGGGAGCGCCCGCGTCATCAACCCGACGGATGTGATCGTTCCGCTGCACTTTTCCGCCCTGGACAGCGAATACCGCAAGGGGGTAGACGCCGTGCGCCTGCGCATCCCCTTCGGCTCCATGAACGAGGTCGATGCCGGATGCATCTTCGGAGAGGACTTCCGCTTGGACCGCAGCGCGGCCTTCGCCCGGATGAAGCTCTACGTCCTGGATACGGACGTGAGCCTGTTGACCTTGCTCTTCAAAGAGAATCTGATGGTGGGGCTGGACCTGGCCCGGGCCATCGGGGATGCCGGAGCCTGGCTGGAGGCGGCCTACGTCATCCCCGATATCCCGAGCCTGGACGCAGCGGAGGACCTCTGGGCGGAGGACTACCTCCGTCTGTCCACCGGGCTGGACTACAATTTCAGCGGTGATCTCTACGCCTACCTCGAGTATCACCTCAACTCACCGGGTGAAAAGGATGCGGCCGATTACCTGCAACTGGCCGCCGAGCCGGCCTATGGCAAAGGCGGCGACTACCTGCTGGGGCGTCACTACCTCAGCCTGGGGGCCACCTACCAGCTCACACCCCTTCTTCCCGCCTCCGCTCTTGTTATGCTGAACCTGAACGACCTCTCGGTCATGCTCTCCCTCTCCCTGGAGTACAACATCAAGGAAAACATCTACCTGGAAGGCGGATGCACCCTGGGCTTGGGGGGAAATCCTCTGCTCAGCGGAGGGGAGCCGGTGGAGTACCGCTCGGAGTTCGGCGCCTATCCCAACCTGGCCTACACGGCGGTGAAACTCTATTTTTGATCGAGATCACGAAGGGAATAGGAGGGCGCTTCGCGCCGGGCCTGCGCGCGAAGGATGCCTTATATCTGGGTCGTGAGGAAGATCGGCAGCGTCATCTGCTCGATCTGGTTTTGGAGAGCCTCGATATCGTCGACATGGCGGTCTTCATCGCCAAGAATTCCTTCCAGGATCTCCCGGGTAGCGAAATCCTTGACGTCTCCGGCCAGCTTTATGGCATCGTTGTACGATTTGATCGCATCCACTTCGGCATCGTGGTCGTTGGCCAGCTGTTTGGGCACCTCCTCTCCGATACGGATTTTGTTCAGATTCGTCACGATCGGTTTTCCCTCCAGAAAGAGAATCCTGCCGATCAGCTTTTCCGCGTGTTTCATCTCGTCGATGGAACGCTTCTCAAATTGATCGTGGAGCTTTTCGTACCCCCAATCTTCGCACATTTCCGAATGGACCATGTACTGATTGATGGCGGTGAGCTCTTCGGCCAGCAGCTCGTTGAGCGTTTCCACCAGCTTGTCGTTTCCCTTCATCTTTCCTCCTCCTCGATGTATTCTCGTCGACATCGTATCACGATTTACCTTTTCAGTTAACAGGGACGTCGGTCCATCACAGACTCTTTACTCTTCCGTGAATCTTTTGTGATCTATTGTTCCTACCTTTGACACAGAACGGAGGATACACGAATGCACCGATTTTCACTCATCACAATGGTTGCGGTCCTGTCCGTCTGGATGACCGTAAATGCAGGCGCCCTGGACTCCAGGGCCCCGGTTCCCCCACCCTCGGCGGAGGACGGAGACTACGCAAAACCCTCCCGGGCCGAGCTCAAGGATATGCTCACCCCGCTCCAGTTCACGGTGACCCAGCAGGACGGAACGGAGCGTCCCTTCAACAACGAATACTGGGACAACCACCAGGAGGGCATCTATGTCGACGTGGTGTCCGGAGAGCCGCTTTTCAGCTCCAAGGACAAGTACGAATCGGGAACCGGGTGGCCGAGCTTTACCAGGGCCCTGGAACCGGGAAACATCGTGACTCACGCCGACAGGAGCTACGGCATGGTCCGTACGGAGGTTCGCAGCCGCTTTGCGGATTCGCATCTGGGGCACGTGTTCGAGGACGGGCCGGCTCCCACGGGCCTGCGCTACTGCATGAATTCCGCAGCCCTGCGATTCATTCCGGTGAGCAACCTGGCCAAAGAAGGCTACGGAGAGTACCTGAGCCTGTTCGAGCAACAGGGCGAGCGGTGAGGGGATCTCGAGGGCGGGGCTTTACTCCGCGGTAGACGATCTCGATTAAAAACGACAACACCAGCATGAGCGCGGGGATCGCGATCCACGATGATGAACCCGGCGCTGCCCGTCGTGGCAATGCTGGACAGATCGAAAAAGTTGGCCACCGCAAGGGTGACAGCTGAGGTGATCAGCAGGCCTTCAACGGGCTTGTTCCAGATCTTTCTTTCCAGGGATTCGGGCAGCTCCCCGTCTTTGGCAATGATGTAGCTCACCCGTGATGCGCCGTAGAGGGTCGCGTTGATGGCCGAGGCGGTGGACATCAGGGCCGCAATCGTGATGATCGTGAAACCCAGAGAACCCATAAACGGCTTGGCCGCCGCGGCCGGGGCGTAATCCTTGGCCTGAACAATGGCCGGGACCGACAAAACCCCTAAGGTCACCACAGCGATGAGGATGTAGAGCAGGACCACGAAGCCAACGGCAATGGCATAAGAGCGGGGAATGTTCCGACTCGGATTCTTCATGTCGGAGGCGGTATTGGCGATCAACTCGAATCCCTCGTAGGCGACGAAGATGACCATGCCACCGGTGATGAGCCGGAAGGCCGGGGCCCAGGTTCCGGGTTTCAGGTTAGCCATGTCGACCCTGCCTAAACCAAATACCAGGAACAGCAGCAGGATGCCCACCTTTATGCCGACGATCCATTCTTCCGCCTCTCCCACCGCCCTGCTACCCAGGACGTTCAGTCCGGTAAATACAAAGATGACTCCGCTGATAATTACATGCTTCATAAGGGGCTGCAAGCCGGCGGCAAACAAGGTCGATCCGTAGCTTCGGAAGGCATACGCGTAGAGCGAAAGCATGATGATGTAGTTGAACCACAGCAGGATATTCATCCCGCCGGTGAGGATGCCCGTTCCAAACGCCTGGTTGAGGAACTCCACGGTGCCGCCCTGACTGGGGTAGGCAGCCGAAAGCCTGGCGTAGGAGTAGGATGTCAGCACAGCGATGAACCCGGCAACAGCGAAGGCAACGTAGGTGCCGCCGGCGGCCAATTGTACGGCAAGCCCGAGCACCGCGAATATCCCGCCC